>NZ_VRVG01000151.1:0-12542 GCF_008040085.1 Methylobacterium sp. WL7
CCGACTCGTTCCTGAACTTCTTCCGTTCGAGCGCCGTGACGCTCAAGGTCGAAGGCCTGTACGTGAACCTCGACCGCGGCACCCGCAACCAGGGTGTCCTGCTCGTCAACGCCGCCAACCTGGCACCGGCCTACGTGACCCCGATCGGTCGCCGCGACGACGAGTTCGCCGTCGTCCGCGCCGGCCTGAACTACAAGTTCGGCTCGTACTAAGATCCATCCCCGGCGCGCTCCCCGCGCCGGCCTCACTGGAACGGTTGAGAAAGCCCGGCCGAAAGGTCGGGCTTTTTCGTGTCTGGGGCCGGCACGCGGTGAGATGAAGTTTTCGCAACCGCCCCTGACAAAGCGTCACCGCACACCCATGTCCTCTACGGCCGTGCGGCGCGTTCGAGCCCGCGGGTACGACTCGAGGAGGACGACTCCATGAATAGCGAAGAACGCGACGTCATCTCCGGTATCTTCCAGCGTCTGGAGCAGGCCCAGACTCAGCCCCGCGACGCGGAGGCCGAGCGCTTCATCGCCGACAAGCTCCGCACCCAGCCCTATGCTCCCTACGCGATGGCACAACTGATCTACGTGCAGGAAGAGGCTATCAAGAGCCTGAACCAGCAGCTCGAGCAGGCCCGCAGCCAGGCGGCCCCGGCTCAGTCCTCCGGCGGTGGCGGGTTCCTATCGAGCATCTTCGGTGGCGGTGGTAGCCAGCGCCAGGAGCCGCAGCCCGGCTACGGGCAGCAGCAGCAGCGGCCTGCCGGTCAGCCCTGGGGTGGCGGCGCTCCCCAGGGCTATCCCCAGCAGGGTTACCCGCAGCAGCCGGGCTATCCGCCTCAGCAGCAAGGCGGTCCGTGGGGCGGCCAGCCCCAGGCCGCTCCGGCCCGGGGCGGCGGCTTCATGGCTACCGCGCTCCCGATGGCGGCCGGAGCGGCTGGCGGCATGCTACTCGGCAGCGCCCTGTCGAACGCTTTCGCGGGCGGGCATTCGAGCCTCGGCAGCGCTGCGGCAGCTGGCCTCGGCGGCGGTGGTGAGACCGTCGTGAACAACTATTACGGCGACGGCGGCAACCAGGATCTCGGCTCTGCCCTCGACGGCGGTGGTGGCGGCAGCGACTTTCAGGATGCCAGCTTCAGCGATCCGTCCGGTGATTTCGGCGGCGACCTCGGCGGCGGCGACGACAGCGACTGGACCTGATCGATCCAGCCATACCGACACGATGCCCGGTCGCGCTCACGCGCGGCCGGGTTTTTTGTGTCGACTTGCACGGCTATCTGAAGCGGCCTCAATGTCGAACGCTCCGTCAGCGGGGCGCGACTGACCGAAGCGCCGACGTTCGGTATCGTCGTCGTCAGCGCCCGAGCTTGAGTCGATCCGACGCGGCCGGAGCCTGTATCGTGGTCGGAGTCGCTCCAGGCTCTGGTCCTGAATTCTCCCAGTGGGCGAAGGCGACGCTGGCGAGGATGATTACGATGGCAACGGGGAACAGGAAGCGTGACATGGGCCGGAAACCGAAGCTTTAAGCCTCGGTTCCGACGGTGCGGCTATCGGGCCGGAGCCGTGGTGCTGGTGCCGGCGCCGACACCCGGTCGCGCGGTGCCGGTCCCAGGCACGGTCGCGGCACCCGCCGCGCCCGTTGTGGTGCCAGTCGTCGCGGCGGGTGCGCCCTCGTTCATCTTCTGGCTGTTGCTCTTGACCGAACCGGGATTGTTCATGTTGCCGGTCGCACTGCCGCCGCCGGCGGGCTGCTGGGCATAGGCGGTGCCGGTCAGGGCGACGGCGAGCGCGGCCGCAAGGCCGTAAATCTTGATGCGCATGTGCGTTTCCTCGGTTCGGCCCCTCTTCGGGCTCCCAGGACAACGCGGTCGGACCCGGTCCGTTCGTTGGGGATGTGGCTCCACCGGCGGCGGCGCATCCGAGCGGCGCGGTCAGCGGCTCGGCGGATCGATCCACACCCGTGGGCTGGAGGTCGTCGGATGGCCCGGGATATCGCTTTTCCGGGGCGGCCGAGTCGGGGCGGCCGTGGGCGTAATCGATCCGGTCGTCAGCGGGTCGGCCCAGGACGACGCGAGTTCGGCGACTTGTACCGCTGGCGCAGGCAGATTGCTCTGATATCCCGCCACGATGGCGGCGAGCCCGGTGCCGACCAGGACGAGGGCCAGCCCGTCGATGATCCTATGGCCCAGTCTCGGCATATCACCCACGCATGTTGAGGAGCCATCGGGCTACGACCGTAGGCTTAACGAACCGTGCCCGGATCCGGCGGATCTGCGGGGGACTGCGCAACGATCCGGGTCGCCGGGCGCTTACCGCGACACGATCCGATGGGAGGCGACATCCATGGAAGCCAGTGACCTGAAGCAACGCCCACCCTTCCGGGTGACCACGTTTCGCGATGACCATGAGGTCATCTCCGAGGATGTCGAGACCGAAATCGCCGCGCGGACGCGGTTCGCGTCGGCGATCGACCTGTGCAAGACCCGGGAGGACGCGCATTCCCACCGCGTTACCTTGCAATCCGCGGGCGCGACGATCGCGGTCTGGCCTGAATCCGGCGCATGATCGAGAGGATCGGCCATGCATGACCTCCTGCCGAAGGCCGCGACCCTCGGGGCTTTGCTCATGGCGCGCAAGCAGACGCTGGCGGTCGCGGAATCGTCCTCCGGGGGGCTCGTCTCGGCGGCGCTCCTCTCGGTGCCCGGCGCCAGCGCGTATTTCCTCGGCGGCGCCATCGTCTACACCGCCGAGGCCCGTGCCGGCCTTCTCGGCATCGACGCAACTGCGATGGCCGGCCTGCGCTCGGCCTCCGAGGCCTATGCCGCCCTCCTGGCCCGGACGGTCCGGGAGCGGCACGGCGCGACCTGGGGCATCGCCGAGACCGGCGCCGCCGGCCCCAGCGGCAACCGCTACGGCGATGCGGCCGGGCATAGCTGCCTGGCCGTCAGCGGTCCGGTCACGCTGGTGTCCACGATCGAGACCGGCGGTGCGGACCGGATCACGAACATGCGGGCCTTCGCTGGCAGCCTCCTCGATTTGCTGGGCCGGGCTCTCACGGAAGGACACTGAGCGGCGGGGACGCCGGCGGGCCGGAACGGGGTTGCCGGCCCGACGTTCCGCCCTGTCGAACCGGCATCGCTCCAGGAGATCCCCGTGCCTCAGAGACACCCGCTTCGGTTGTGGGTCGTGCGCCATGGCGAGAGCTCCGGGAACGTCGCCCGCGACGCGGCCCAGGCTGCTGGCGCCGCGCGCATCGACATTCCGGAGCGCGATGTGGACGTGCCGCTCAGCGCGCTCGGTCATTCTCAGGCGGAGGCGCTCGGACGGTGGTTCGCGAGCCTCGCCGACGACGAGCGCCCGGACCTCGTCCTCGCCTCGCCGTACCGGCGTGCGGTCGAGACGGCCGAGGGAATCCGCGCAGCGGGCGGCGTCGCTTCCGGAACGCCGCGGCTCCTCGTGGACGAACGGCTGCGCGAGAAGGAGTTCGGCATCCTCGACCGGCTGACACGGATCGGGATCGAGCGACACCATCCCGAGCAGGCCGAACTGCGGCGCGATCTCGGCAAGTTCTACCATCGCCCGCCGGGCGGCGAGAGCTGGTGCGACGTGATCCTGCGCCTGCGCAGCGCCCTCGACACGATCGGCCTGCACCATGACGGGCGCCGGATCCTCCTGGTCGCCCACCAGGTGGTCGTGCTGTGTCTGCGCTACCTGCTGGAGGAGATGACAGAGGCCGAGATCCTGGCGATCGACGCCCAAGGGGACGTGCCGAATTGCGGCGTGACCGAATACGCGTTCTCGGCCTCCGCGGCGCCCGGCGGCGGGCTTGTTCAGGTCCGCTACAACTTCGTCGCACCCCTTGAGGCGGAGGGCACCCCCGTTACCTCCGAACCCGGTGCCGGCGCCGCCACGACGTAGGTCGTTCACGACGGCGGCCTCAGCGCCCGGGGGAAACCATGAGCACCGTCACGCCGGTCACCGAGCATATCCTCCGCAGCATGGCCCCGCCCGAGCCGGACGGCGACAGCAAGGACGAACGTGGCCGTGTGCTCATCGTTGCCGGGTGTATGGGCCTGCCGGGCGCGGTGCTGCTGGCGGCCCATGCGGCGCTCCGGGTCGGCGCCGGAAAGCTGCAACTCGCGGTCTGCCGGGACCTGGCGATCCCGATCGGGATCGCGGTGCCGGAGGCGCTGGTCGTCGGTCTCGATCAGACCGAGGACGGTGGCATCGCCCGCTCCTGCGCCGAGGCGCTCGCGAAGCGGGCCGCCCGCGTGGACGCGGTTTTGGTCGGACCGGGCATGTCCGAGGATGCCGACGCCGAGGGCGTCACCGGGGCTCTGGTCCGCGGGGCCGGCGAGGCCGCGCTCGTCCTGGATGCCGGCGCCCTCGCCGCGTTGCGCGCCGAGCCCGATCTGACGCGGAGCCTGTCCAAGCCGGCGATCATCACCCCGCATGCCGGCGAGATGGCGCAACTCCTCGATGAGGATCGCATGGCGATCGAGGCGGATCCGCTGGCGGCGGCACGACGCGCGACCGAGCGCTTCGGGACGGTCACGGTCATGAAGGGCGGCCGCACCCATGTCGTCGCCCCGGATGGCCGCGCCTGGTGCTACGAGGTCGGCCATGTCGGGCTGGCTACGTCGGGCTCCGGCGACACGCTCGCGGGCCTCGTCGTCGGCCTGCTCGCCCGCGGTGCCGAGCCGGAGGCGGCCGCCCTGTGGAGTGTGTACGCCCACGGCGAGGCCGGGCGCCGGCTCGCACGCCGCTACGGCGGCATCGGGTTCATGGCCCGCGAGATCCCAGGGGAGATCCCGTTCATCCTGGCCGAGGTCATGACGTAGCGGCTTGCCGGCAGTATCGGACCGAAGTGTTCGCGATGACGGAGAACGGCGCGAACGCTGCGCCTCACTCCGCCGCTGTCGCGGAAATCCCGTTTTCTTCAGCCGACCCGAACTGCGCCTCGTGCAGGCGGCGATAGACGCCGTCGGCATCGAGCAAGGCCGCATGCCGCCCCTGCTCGACGATGCCGTCCTCGCCCAGCACCACGATGCGGTCGGCGTCGCGGATCGTCGCCAGCCGATGGGCGATGACCAGGGTCGTTCGCCCCTGCGCGAGGTCCGCCAGCGCCTGCTGGATCTCGCGCTCGGTCTGCGTGTCGAGGGCCGAGGTCGCCTCGTCGAGGATCAGGATCGGCGGGTTCTTGAGGAACACCCGCGCGATGGCGATCCGCTGCTTCTGCCCCCCGGACAGCCGCACCCCGCGTTCGCCCACCACCGTGTCCAGCCCGGTGGGCAGGCTGTCGATCAGCGCGCCGAGACGGGCGCGGCGGGCGGCTTGGTCGATCTCGGCCTCGGTGGCGTCGAGGCGTCCGTAGGCGATGTTTTCGCGGATCGTGCCAGCGAACAGGAACACGTCCTGCTGCACGATGCCGATCTGCCGCCGGAGGGAGGCGAGGGTGAGGGCGCGCACGTCGATGCCGTCGATCGTCACCCGCCCCGTCGCGACCTCATAGAAGCGTGGCAGCAGCGCGCACAGCGTCGTCTTCCCGACGCCCGACGGGCCGACGAAGGCGACCGTCTCCCCCGCGGCGATCGCCAGGTCGAGGCCGCCGAAGATCGGGCGGCTCGCATCGTAGCCGAAGCTCACGTCCTCGAAGCGGATGTCGCCGCGCAGGCTGCCCGCATCGAGTGCGTCCGGCCGGTCCACGATGTCGGGTTCGGTGGCCAGCAGGTCCTGGTAGCGGCGAAAGCCCGCCACCCCCTTGGGATAGGTCTCGATCACCGCGCCGATCTTCTCCAGCGGGCGGTAGAACACGCCGACCAGCAGCAGGAAGCCGACGAAGCCGCCGGCCGTCAGGTCGCCGCGGACCACGAAGGCCGCGCCGCCGAGCAGCACTGCGATCTGGACCAGGCGCAGGCCCAGGTAGTTGATCGACAGGCTGGCCGCCATGAGCCGGTAGGCTTCGAGCTTGGTGTCGCGGTAGCGGGCGTTGTCGCGGGCGAACAGGGCGCGCTCGTGCTGCTCGTTGGCGAAAGCCTGCACGACCCGCATCCCGCCGACATTCTCCTCGATGCGCGCGTTGAAGGCGCCGACTCGGCCGTACTGCGCCTGCCAGTTCCGGGTCATGCGACCCCCGTAGCGCAAACTCACGAAGGCGATGACCGGCAGGATCGCGCCGGTGATCAGGGCCAGGGTCGGATGGACCCAGACCATGAGCGCGAAGGCGCCGATGAGCGTCATCACGGCGATGAACAGGTCCTCGGGCCCGTGATGGGCGACCTCGCCGATCTCCTCCAGATCCTTCGTCACCCGGGCGACGAGGTGACCGGTCTTCTGTCCGTCGTAGAACCGGAACGAGAGCTTCTGCAGGTGATCGAAGGCCCGCGCCCGCATCGTGGTCTCGATGTTGATGCCGAGCACGTGGCCCCAATAGGTCACCACCACCATCAGGCCGGCATTGGCCACGTAGACCAGTGCGAGGCCGCAGGCCGCCAGCACGATCAGGCTCCAATCCTGCTGCGGCAGCAGCCGGTCGACGAAGACCTTCACGGCGATCGGAAAGCCGAGTTCCAGCAGGCCGGACAGCACGGCGCAGCCGAAATCCGTCAGGAACAGCGTCCGGTGCGGCCTGTAATAAGCGAGGAAGGCCTTCAGCATGGCGGACGGGTCAACGCTCGGTGGCGCGTTCGAGGGGGCAGAGCGCCCCGCAGGACGGGACGCCCGGAAGGCGGTGGCGCAGGCAGCAGACGCGCCGCCGCCGGCAGCCCGACGCATCCGCGCACAGGGCCTGCGCAAGGGGGTTCCTACCGCAGGCGAGCGGGCCGCGCCATCCGAGCCTGCTCGCGGCGGCCGCGCAGGCCGGTTCATTTGCGCCGCCGAGTTCCCCGGCGACGTAGTCGAGGATCACCGCCGCGTTCCCCCACAGGACCCGGGGGGCGATGCCGCATCGGGCGTGGCACATTTCGACGAACGGGTTCAGGTGCCCCTCGACCAGACCCGCCAGGCCGGACGCGCAATCCGACCGGCAATCCGGGGTCTCCGCCGGGACCAGGAGGCGGGCGGGGCGGCCGGCATCATCGAGTTCGAGACGCGTCGTGTCGAAGCCGAGCGGCAGTGGGCGGCCGAGACAGATCAGTGCGGTCAGGGCCGGCGTCGCGAGGGCGGCCAGGTAGAACTGGCTCCAGTACGAGACCAGGACGCGCCGGTCGACGGCACCGTATCCGGCTCCGAAGGTTGCCAGCGTCGCGTCGAACACGGCCGGATCGCGCAGCGCGGCGACGGGAAGCGCCGTGGGACCGCCGGGCCCGACGGCGACGCCGTCCCGGTACGCTTCCAGCGACGCGGGGACGCGCGCGGCGACCGCCGCGATCATCGCGTCCCCGCTCCGTCGGCCCGAAGGGTCCGATCGACCGTCACCACGAGCCAAGCCACCGAGGCGGCGTAGATCGGCAGCGCTGCGCCGAAGTAGGAAGACCACCCCACCCACTCGGCGAGCGCCGGGGCGGCGACCCGGAGCGGCATCGCTGCGAAGAACGCTGCGCCGAACAGCAGCGCGTAGTCCGTGGCCGGCCTCGGTCCCTGGGCCCAGCGGTAGATCATATTGAACACCGGCACCCCCAGGATCCCGCCGCAGACGAAGTTCAGGACGGTTGCCCCGACAGCAACACCCACTGCGCCGGCAGCGCAGGCGAACGCCATCACGCCGCCGGAGATGAGGACGCCGACCGCCCCGACCGCGATCAGCCGGGCTGTGCCGAAGCGTGCGGCGAGGCCGCCCGCCACCAGCGCCATGACGAGATTGATCCCCGGCAGCACCGTTCCGGTGAGAAAGCCGACCTGCGCGAGGGGCACGCCGAGATCGAGCAGCGCCAGCGTGTTCGGCCCCGACAAGAGGTAGGCGGCGGCGAAGTAGGCGCCGAGCACCAGGATCCGCGCGCCGAGGGCGCGCAGCCGGGCGAACGACCCCGACCACCGTTCCGGCAGTCCGCCGGAACCGTGGAGGCGGGCCTCCGGATAGCCGAGGATCGGCAGGAGACAGAGGGCGTCGAGCGCGGCGCAGGCCAGAACGGCAACCCGCCATCCGAGGATATCGTAGGAGCCGACCAGGACGCCGACGCCGAGGATGCCGCCGAGGGACGCCCCGCAGAGCTTGGCGGAGGCGACGAACGCCCGTCGCTTCGCCGGGATCGTCTCGACGACCAGGGCCTCCAGGGCGATGTCCATGGTTGCGACGCAGGCACAGGCCGCGATCGCCAGCAGGAGCAGCGCCGACACCGGCCAGTGCTCACCGAAGCTCAGGGCGCCCAGCAGCAGGACCGTCACGCCCTGTGCGGCGACGATCCATCCGACCCGGTGATCGAGGAACGGCAGACGGATCCGGTCGATGGCGCCGGCCCACAGGAAGGTCAGGCCCACCGGAAGGTTGATGAGCTGCAGCAATCCGACTTCGGCGAGATCGAGCCCCCGGACCCGCAGGATCAGCGGCGCTCCGCCGGCGAGGAATCCGAGGGTCGCCCCGAAGGTCATGTACAGGCAGAAGAACGGCGCGAGGGGGCGAACGCCCGCCAGGGACCCGCCCAGACGCACCCCGACCTCGGCGTCGCTTGCCCGGGTCACCGGGTGCAGCATCGCATGCGCCGTCCGGCCTCGGGATCTTTGCCCCAAGCCTCATCGTGCCCCGATCGAGGTCCGTGTCGGTAGCGCCAGTTTATAATCAAACTAATTCAATATTCTTCTTTCGGTATACATGCTTAAACCGTGCAGATCGGACCCGGCAAGCCTTCGATGCTGGACAATATGCGCGCGGAGACCCGCGACATCGACCCGCCCTACCGCTCCGGCCCATACCCGGCCAGGAACACCCGGACTGCGCCGTCGACCTGATAGCGGATCTCGACCGCGCTCGCCGCGTCGCCGGCCGCGAAGAGCAGCCGCGTCATCTGGCCGGCCTGGCAGAGGTGCAGGAAGTGCCTTGCGGCGAGTTCGGTGTCGGCGACGCGGAGCCGGCCGGCCCGCACCTGGGCGTCCAGATAGCCCGACAGCCGCGCCACGCCGCAGGCCGGACCGGCCTCGTAGAAGGCCTGCCCAAAGCGCGGGAATTTCTCGCAGGCGCCGATCACCATGCGGACCACGGCCACGTGTTCTGGTCGACCCATCTCGGTCAGGAAGCTGGCGCCGAGTTTCGTCAGCACCGCCGGCACGTCGGGATCGTCGGCGTCCAGGGTGAACAGGGCCTCGGCCAGGCTGCTCTTCTCCCGGATGATCAGCGCCTCGAACAGATCCTCCTTGCTGTCGAAGTAGACGTAGAGCGTTCCCTTCGAGACGCCGGCTACCCGGGCGATCTCACCCATGCTGGCCCCATCGAACCCCGCCGACAGGAACACCGTGCGCGCGCCATCGAGGATCTGTCGCCGCTTGTCGCTCTCGATCGGTGACGATCCCCGTTCCAGCACTGCGCCCTGAATCATCACCCTGCTCCGCGTCCGAGACGCCGTTTCGCTTGACCGAACCGTTCGGTCAATTTACCCTGAACACAGATTCGACGTGCGTCAAGGCGCGTCCAGTGTGTTGACCGAACGGTTCGGTCATCAGGTCAGAGGCGCACGATGTCCCTTCGCGAGGATGGCGGCCGGTCCGGTTCGCACAGCGAGCCGTCGGACGAAGAGCGTGCCGAGGGCCCCGCGGCGGCGCCCGTCCAGCCCCGCGCCGCCGCGGTGGCCTCTGCGGCTCCAATCGCGTCGGAACCCGAGCCGGCCAGGAAGCGGCCGCTGCGGCGCATGCTGCTCCTCGGACTTCTCGCCGCAGCCCTGGCCGGCGGTGGCTACGAGGGCTGGCAATGGTGGAGCGTCGGGCGTTTCTTCGTCTCGACCGACGACGCCTACGTGCAGGCCGACATCTCGGTCCTGGCCGCCAAGGTCTCCGGCTATCTCGAGGCCGTGCCCGTGGTGAACGGCCTCTCGGTCAAGAAAGGCGACGTGATCGCCAAGCTGGACGACGGCGATTACCGCCTCGCGCTTCAGGCCGCGCAGGACAAGCTTGCAACGCAGGAAAGCACGATCGTGCGGATCGGTCGGCAGGTCGAGGCCGCGCAGGCGCAGGTCTCTCAGGCCTCTGCCCAGATCGACGCGAGCCGCGCCGATGCCGTGCGCGCCCAGGCCGACTTTGCCCGCGCCACCCAGATGCAGGCGGATTACGTCGCCAAGTCGCGGATCGACCAGGCCCGCGCCGACCGGGACCGCACCGAAGCCTCTGTGAAGGGCATGGAAGCCGGGCTGCTCGCGGCCCGGGCCAATGTCGACGTGCTCCAGGCCCAGAAGCGCGAGGCCGAGCGCCTGTCGGCCGAGTTGCGCACCGCCGTCGACCGCGCCCGGCGCGACCTCGACTTCACGGTGATCCGCGCCCCGTTCGACGGCGTGGTCGGCAACAAGGCGGTCGAGGCCGGGGCCTACGTGGCGCCGGGCACCCGGGTCGCGGCCCTGGTCCCGCTCCAGAGCGTGCGCATCGACGCTAACTTCAAGGAAACGCAGGTCCAGCGCATGCGCCCGGGCCAGCCGGTTATCGTGACGGTGGACGCCTACCCGGACCGCGAGATCCACGGGGTTGTCGAATCGTTCTCGCCGGCCTCGGGCTCGGTGTTCAGCCTGCTGCCGCCCGACAACGCCACCGGCAACTTCACCAAGATCGTCCAGCGCCTGCCCGTGCGGGTGCGGGTGCCCGAAGAGATCGCCCGCGAGGGGCTGCTGCGGCCCGGCCTCTCGGCCGAGGTGCGGGTCGACACCCGGACCGGCACCGACCGTTCGGTCCTGGACCAGGCCGCGAACCGGCGGTTCGACGCCGCAAGCCGCTGAGCCCGACCATGGCCGCCACCGCCGCCGCCATTCCGGCCGGAGCCCCGGCCGCCGAGCCGCCGATGGACCGCCGCCGCATGGTGGCGTTCTTCTGCATGGTGTTCGGGATGTTCATGGCGATCCTGGACATCCAGATCGTCTCGGCCTCCCTCAACGAGATCCAGGCCGGCCTCTCGGCCTCTGGCGACGAGATCCCCTGGGTCCAGACCAGCTACCTGATCGCCGAGGTCATCTCGATCCCGCTGTCGGGTACCCTGTCGCGGGTTCTCTCGACGCGCTGGATGTTCGCGATCTCGGCGGGCGGCTTCACGCTGATGAGCGTGATGTGCGCGACCTCCTCGTCGATCTCCGAGATGATCGTCTGGCGCGCCGCGCAGGGCTTCATCGGCGGCGGCATGATCCCGACCGTGTTCGCCGCCGCATTCACGATCTTCCCGCCGTCCAAGCGCACCATCGTGTCGCCGATGATCGGCCTGGTGGCGACGCTGGCGCCGACCATCGGGCCGACGATAGGCGGCTACCTCACCGACCTGATGTCCTGGCACTGGCTGTTCCTGATCAACGTCGTGCCCGGCATCGTCGTGACGGTCTCCACCTGGATCCTGATCGATTTCGACAAGCCGAACTACGACCTGCTGAAGTCGTTCGACTGGGCCGGCTTGGCGTTCATGGCGGGTTTCCTCGGCTGCCTCGAATACGTCCTCGAGGAGGGGCCGAACCACGATTGGCTGCAGGACGAAGCGGTCTTCGCCTGCGCTCTGGTCTGCGGGGTCTCGGGACTGCTGTTCTTCTGGCGCGTGTTCACGGCCAAGCAGCCGATCGTCGACCTGCGCGCCTTCTCCGACCGCAACTTCGCCAGCGGCTGCGTCGCGAGCTTCGTGCTCGGCATCGGCCTGTACGGGCTGACCTACATCTACCCGGTCTACCTCGCCCGGGTGCGCGGCTACTCGGCGCTGATGATCGGCGAGACCATGTTCGTCTCAGGCCTATGCATGTTCGCCACGGCGCCGATCGCCGGCCGGCTCTCCGGCAAGGTCGATCCGCGGATCATGATGGGGATCGGCTTCGTGGGCTTCGCCTGCGGCACGTGGATCGTCACCGGACTCACCAAGGACTGGGACTTCTGGGAACTGCTGTGGCCGCAGGTCCTGCGCGGCTGCTCGCTGATGCTGTGCATGATCCCGATCAACAACA
The DNA here is from genome assembly GCF_008040085.1 of Methylobacterium sp. WL7. Taxonomy (NCBI): domain Bacteria; kingdom Pseudomonadati; phylum Pseudomonadota; class Alphaproteobacteria; order Hyphomicrobiales; family Methylobacteriaceae; genus Methylobacterium; species Methylobacterium sp. WL7. The sequence continues at coordinate 12,026 of NZ_VRVG01000151.1, forward strand.
TCGCGCTCGGCACCTTGCCGCCGGCCCGGATGAAGAATGCCTCCGGGCTCTACAACCTCACCCGCAACCTCGGCGGCGCGGTCGGCCTGGCGCTGATCAACACCGTACTCAACGCCCGCTGGGACCTGCATCTCGCCCGGCTCCACGAGCGCTTCACCTGGGCCAACACCGCTGCCCTGGAGCGCCTCGACTCCATGCAGCGCGGCTTCGACTCCTATGGCAGCGCCGCTCCCAGCATGGCGCTCAAGGCCATGTCCAATACGGTCCGGGTCCAGGGCCTCGTCATGGCCTTCGAGGACGTGTTCCTCGCGCTGACGGTGCTGTTCCTGGCGATGGCCTGCGCCGTGCCGCTGATCCGCCGACCCCGAGCGGCCGCTGGCGGGGGCAGGACGATCGCTTGAAGGGGATCAGGCGGTCTGAGTGACGATGGCTCTGAGGTAGTCGTGGTTCCAAGCGGCGGCTTTTCTGCGGGTCTTGAGGCTGTCCGTGTCGGATGCGGTGCGGATGAGGTTCATGG
>NZ_VRVG01000152.1:0-12334 GCF_008040085.1 Methylobacterium sp. WL7
AGAGGGCGGCGGCAAGCAAAGCGGAACGCTGCCGGATCCCTCCCCACGCAGCGGCTGTCATAGTGACGGATCGGCCCCTGCAGGCCGCGACAGGCCCCCTCTCCCGCACGGGAGAGGGGACCCGCGCCCCGTCTTGAGATGGGTGAACACCCTCCCCCGCAGAGGGGTGAGGGAGAAGCGGCGCCGCTCCGCCCCGCATCCCGTACGCCGAGTCCATCACTGAAATCCGGGTGCGTCCCGGCCACGCCTGGACAAAGCACGCCAGATTCGCTTGAGAACGGTTACAGAGTACTTGCCGACCGGCTGTCGCTCGAAAGTCCTTCATGCTTCTCCTGATCCTCGGGCTCGTGCTGTTCCTCGGCACGCATGCCTTCTCGATGGTACGCTCCCAGCGCGCCGCGATCGTCGGCCGGGTCGGCGAGGGCCGGTACAAGCTCGGCTACACCGCCCTGTCGCTGCTCGGGCTGGTGCTGATCGGGGTCGGCTTCCACGATTACCGGCTCAGCGGCTACATCCCGGTCTGGGATCCGCCGGTCTGGACGCGCCACCTAGCCCTGACGCTCGTCTGGCTCGCCTTCGTGTGCCTCGCCGCCGCCTACCTGCCGGGGCACATCCGGGCGAAGGCCAAGCACCCGATGCTGCTCGCGGTGAAGATCTGGGCGACCGCCCACCTGCTCGCCAACGGCGATCTCGGCTCGATCCTGCTGTTCGGCGGCTTCCTGGCCTGGGCGGTGGCGGCGCGGATCAGCGCCAAGCGCCGGGCGCTCGCTCCGGGGGCGGTCGTCGCCCAGCACGGGGGCGCCGTCGCGGCCCCGCATGGCTGGCGCAACGACATCCTGGCCGTGGTGATCGGGACGGCGGTCTGGTTCGTGTTCTCCCGCTACCTGCACTACCCGCTGATCGGCGTCTCGGTCTGGCCCGGCACGGCCTGAGGCCACCGCCGACCACACCCGCTGTCGCCAACCCGGCGCCCGTGTGTTAGGCGCGGGGCTCGATAGCTGTGCAAGGTGGCCCGCGGACAAGCGCGGGCCGGGAAACGATGGCCGAGAACAACGAGTTCATCCGCGAGGTCGACGAGGATTATCGCCGCGACCGGATCCTCCAGATCTGGAAGCGCTACAGCGGCGTGATCATCGCGCTCGCCGTGCTCCTGGTGGTGGGCGTGGCCGGCTGGCGCTACTGGCAGAATCAGCAGCGCGTGGCCGCCGAGACCGCCTCGGTGCGGTTCGACGAGGCCAACCGCCTCGCCCGGGACGGCAAGGTCGCGGAAGCCGACACGATCTTCGACGCGCTGGAGCAGCAGGGTCCGGCCGGCTACCGGCTGCTCGCCCGGTTCCGCGCTGCCGCCGAAACCGCCAAGCGCGACCCCGAGGCGGGTGCCAAGGACTTCGATACGCTGGCCGGCGACAGCGGCCTCGGCGACGGCCTGCGCGACCTCGCGCGGCTGCGCGCGGCGCTGCTGCGCCTCGACAGCCCGAACCCGGACCCGGCTCTGGCCAACCTCCAGGGGCTCGCGGCCGGAACCCCGTTCCGCCACACCGCCCGCGAAATGCTCGGTCTCGCCGCCCTGAAGAAGGGCGATTTCGAGGAAGCCGGCCGCTGGTTCGACCAGCTCTCGGCCGATCCCGAGACACCCCGGAATCTGCGTGAGCGGATCGAGGTCTACGCGGCGCTCGTAGCGGGCGGCCCGGTCACCGTGACCGAGGCCAAGCCCGAAGTCGCCGCCCCGCCCCCGCCGATCACGCGCTGATTTTTTTTCGTCGACCATTTCGAGACAGACCATGGATATGCCGACCGTCGCGATCGTCGGGAGGCCGAACGTCGGCAAGTCGACCCTGTTCAACCGCCTCGTGGGCAAGAAGCTCGCGCTCGTGGACGACCGGCCGGGGGTGACCCGCGACCGGCGCGAGGGCGATGTCGCGTTCGGCGGCCTCCACTTCCGGGTGATCGACACAGCCGGGCTGGAGGAATCGGACGCCGCCACCCTGACCGGCCGGATGCGGATGCAGACCGAGGCGGCGATCCTCGCCGCCGACGTGGTGCTGTTCGTGATCGACGCCCGCGCCGGCGTGCTGCCGGCCGACCAGCCCTTCGCCGAGCTGGTGCGCCGGGCCGGCTGCCCGGTCATCCTGATCGCCAACAAGGCCGAGGGCGGCACCGGGCTCGCCGGGGCCTACGAGGCCTTCACCCTCGGTCTCGGCGACCCGATCCCGTTCTCGGCCGAGCACGGCGAGGGCCTGGGCGAGCTGCACGAGACGCTGAAAGGCGTCCTGCCCAAGCGCGACGAGGACGACGAGGATGAGGACGCCCCCGGCGGCCGCTCCCTGAAGGTCGCCATCGTGGGCCGCCCGAATGCCGGAAAGTCCACGCTGATCAACCGCATGCTCGGCGAAGACCGGCTGCTGGTCGGCCCCGAAGCCGGCATCACCCGCGATTCGATTTCCTTGGATTGGGAATGGCGCGGGCGGAAAATCAAGCTGCACGACACGGCCGGGATGCGCCGCCGCGCCCGGATCGACGACAAGCTGGAAAAACTCGCGGTCTCGGACGGGTTGCGCGCCGTGCGCTTCGCCGAGGTGGTGGTGGTGCTGCTCGACGCCACGATCCCGTTCGAGAAGCAGGACCTGACCATCATCGACCTGGTCGAGAGCGAGGGCCGGGCTGTGGTGATCGGCCTGAACAAGTGGGATCTCGTCGCCGACCAGCCGGGCCTGCTCAAGCAGCTGCGCGAGGATTGCACCCGCCTGCTGCCGCAGGTGCGCGGCGTCGCGGTGGTGCCGCTCTCGGGGCTCGCCGGCGACGGCCTCGACAAGCTGATGCAGGCGGTGGTGCAGGCCTCGGAGGTCTGGGACAAGCGGATCTCGACCTCGCGCATCAACGACTGGCTGAACGAGGCGACCTCGCGCAACCCGCCCCCGGCGGTGTCGGGCCGGCGGATCAAGATCCGCTACGCCACCCAGGTGAAGAGCCGGCCGCCGCATTTCGCGCTGTTCGGCAACCAGCTCAACGCCTTGCCGAAATCCTACACCCGCTACCTGGTCAACGGCCTGCGCGAGGCGTTCGAGCTGCCGGGCACGCCGATCCGCCTGAGCTTGCGGACCTCGCAGAACCCGTTCGACAAGGGCTGAGGCGGCCGGTCACCGAGCCGCGTCAGCGATCCAGTCCACAGCGGCCGACAGGGCGGCGCGCTCGTCCTTTCCGTCGGCCAGGGCCGCCTCGTAGGCGCCGACCTGCCCGTCCGCGCTGGTGCCCTCGGTGACGATCGCCCGGGCGCGGGCGACGTCCGCGGCGCAACCGAGCGCGTCGGCATCCTCCGCCACCAGGGCCAGCACCGCCTCCAGCGCCTCGACGAACGGCACCGCCTCGCCCCGCGCCTCGTCGATCAGCGTCGCGCGTACGCCGCTGTGCTGGGCCCGCCACAGGTTTTCCGAGGCCAGGGCGCGCGAGACGCCGTCGAGTCCGGCATTCAGCGCCGGACGGCGCACGCACAGGCGCACCAGGCAGCGATACAGGGCGGCGATGCAGAACGAATCGTCGAGCCGGGTGCAGGCGTCGGCGATGCGCAGCTCCAGGGTCGGGAACTTGATGGAGGGCCGCAGCGACCACCAGAGAAAACTCGCATCCGCGATGGCGCCGGAGCGGGTCATGATCTCCACGAACCGGGCATGCGCGGCTGAGTCCGAAAAAATCTCGGGCAGTCCGGTGCGGGGCAACTCGCCGAACACGCTGAGCCGGTAGGCCATCAGCCCGGTCGCCTCGCCCTGCCAGAACGGCGAGGAGGCCGAGAGCGCCAGCAGCAGCGGCTGGAACGGCAGCAGCCGGTTCATCAGGTCGATCCGGGCGTCCGGGTCCGGCACCTCGACATGGACGTGCATGCCGCAGATCAGCGCCCGCCGTGCCGCGATGCCGACATCCGACAGGATGCCCTTGTACCGCTCGCCGTCCGTGGCGGTCTGGCGGGACCAGCGCGCGAGCGGATGGGTGCCGCAGGCGAGCAGGCTCAAGCCGTTCTCGGCCGCGATGCCGGCGAGCTGCGCCCGCTGGCCACCGAGATTGTTGCGCGCCGCCTGCGCGTCGTCCAGCGGCGGCGTGCAGACCTCGACCTGCGCGGCGACCAGCTCCCGCCCGGTCTCGGGCAGCTCCGCCTGCACCCGGGCATGGAAGCCGGCCAAGTCGCCCCGGGGCGTGCCGCGGGTCTCGGCATCGGCGAGGAAATACTCTTCCTCGATGCCGAAGCGGTAGCTGTGGGCGCTCATCTGCGTCTCCGGACACGCAACTCGCACGCTAACGCGCCGGGCTGCCCGAAGATGCCGCTCCTCAGGGCCGCAGCGCCCCGCCCACCAGCCAGGCCGGGTCGAACCAGCGGTCGGCCTCGCCGTCGTAGGGCAGGCGGGTGATGTCCCAGTTCTGGATGTACTTGGCGTAGACGTTCCACACCGCGATGCCGCCGCCGACAAAAATCCGCCGGCCGGGGTAGCGCTTGAGCACCTGCTCGGGATCCTCGTGACTGCGGATCACATCGATGGTGCGGTCCTTGAACGCGAAGTCCGGGACAGAGGCCACGGTCTTCGGCCCCGCGATCAGCACGTGGCCCATGGTGAGGGCGAAGAAGCGCGTCACGTCCTCCACGAACAGCGGGTCGGTATTGCCCTCCCAGGGCAGGTGCCCGTTCAGGCCGAGCTGGCCGCGCAGGCCGATCGCACAGATGCAGCGGACGTCGATCATCGTAAATCCCAAACCCTGCGGGCTCCGCCCGCAACCCGCCGGGGCCGCAGGCCCCGGACCCCTTTACTCGGGCGCGCGGAACTGCATCACCCGGTCGGTGGGGAAATCGTAGAGCTTGCCGGTCTCGGTCCAGTCCGGCGCGGCGAGCCGCACGAAGTGGGGAGCGAGATCCTCGGGGGTCTTGAGGGTCTCGGGATCCTCCCCCGGCATGGCCGAGCGGCGCATGCCGGTGCGCAGCGGCCCCGGGTTGAGCAGCATCGCCCGGATGGCGGTGGTCTCGTTCTCGGCCGCGTAGGTCCGCACCAGCGCTTCGAGGGCCGCCTTCGAGACCGAATACGGCCCCCAATAGGCCCGGCATTTCGAGGCCGCGCCCGACGAGACGAAGATCGCCCGGCCGGCATCGGACATGCGCAGCAGCGGGTCCAGCGAGCGGATCAGGCGCCAGTTGGCCGTGACGTTGACCTGCATCACCTGGTCCCAGACCTTCGGGGTGATGTGGCCGATCGGCATGAGGGCGCCGAGGATGCCGGCATTGCCGACCAGGATGTCGAGGCGCTTCCAGCGATCGTTGATCGCCGCGCCCAGCCGGTCGATCGCGTCGTAATCGGCGAGGTCGAAGGGCACCAGCGTGGCGCTGGACCCGGCCGCCCGGATGGCGTCGTCCAGCTCCTCGAGGGCGCCGACCGTGCGGGCCACCGCGACCACGTGGGCTCCGGCCCCGGCCAGCGCGAGGGCGGCGGCGCGCCCGATGCCGCGGGACGCCCCGGTGACGACCGCCACGCGGCCTTCGAGGATTCTGTGAGACTCAGCCATGCGCGGGACCTAGCGCATTTCCGTGCCGGGGGGATCGGAAAATTCCGGTTTCAAAAGGTCCGTGACCTTTTGCGGGTGCAGGGCGGAGCCCTCCAAGGACCCAGGGGCGCCGCCCCTGGACCCCGCCAAAGGGCTCGCCCTTTGGGATCCCCGTGTCAGTCCGCTTCGGCGAGCATCGCGAAGCGCTTCGGGCCGGCGATGGAGAGGTCGGTCAAGCCGGTCGGGTAGTCGCCCGTGAAGCAATGGTCGGTATATTGCGGGCAGGCCGCGTTGCGCTCCTCCTCGCCCATCGCCCGGTACAGGCCGGGGATCGACAGGAAGGCGAGCGAGTCAGCGTCGATATATTTGCGCATGGCCTCGAGGTCGTGGGTCGCGGCGAGCAGCTTCTCCCGCTCCGGCGTGTCGATCCCGTAGAAGTCCGGGTAGGTGATCGGCGGCGAGGCGATCCGGAAATGCACCTCGGCGGCGCCGGCCTCGCGCATCATCCGGACGATCTTCACCGAGGTCGTGCCCCGCACCAGGCTGTCGTCGACCAGAACGATGCTCTTGCCCTCGATCGCGGCGCGGTTGGCCGAGTGCTTCATCCGCACACCGAGTTCACGCACGGACTGGGTCGGCTGGATGAAGGTCCGCCCGACATAGTGGTTGCGGATGATGCCCATCTCGAACGGGATGCCGGTCTCCTGCGCGAAGCCCAGCGCCGCCGGCACGCCGGAATCCGGCACCGGCACCACAATGTCGGCGGGGGCGGCGGCCTCGCGGGCGAGCTCCCGGCCGATGGCCTTGCGCACCGCGTAGACGCTCTTGCCGTTCACCACGGAATCCGGCCGCGCGAAGTAGATGTACTCGAAGATGCACGGGCGCATCGGCACGGCGTCGGCGAAGCGGATCGACTCGACGCCCTCCTCGGAGATCACCACGACCTCGCCGTTCTCGATGTCCCGGACGTAGCGGGCGCCGATGATGTCGAGGGCGCAGGTCTCGGAGGCCAGCATGTAGCGGCCGTCGAGTTCGCCGAGCACCAGCGGGCGGATGCCCAGCGGGTCGCGGGCGCCGATCAGCTTCTTGTTGGTGAGCGCCACGATCGCGTAGGCGCCCTGGATCGCCTGCAGGGCGTCGATGAAGCGCTCGACGATCCGGGGCTTCCGCGAGCGGGCCGCGAGGTGGAGGATCACCTCGGTGTCGGAGGTCGACTGGGTGATCGCGCCGTCGCGCACCAAGTCGCGGCGGATCGACAGGGCGTTGGTGAGGTTGCCGTTATGGGCGACCGCGAGGCCGCCGCTGGCCAGCTCGGCGAAGAGCGGCTGCACGTTGCGCAGGATCGTCCCGCCGGTGGTCGAGTAGCGCACGTGCCCGATGGCGGCGCGACCTTTCAGCCGGGCGATGGTGTCGCCGTCCGAGAACGAATCGCCGACGAGGCCGGGGCGGCGCTCGGAATGGAACACCGCGCCGTCGAAGGAGACGATCCCGGCCGCCTCCTGGCCGCGGTGCTGCAGGGCGTGCAGGCCCAGCGCCACGATGGCCGAGGCATCCGGGTGCCCGAAGATGCCGAAGACGCCGCACTCCTCGCGCAGCGTGTCGCCATCGAGGTCGAAATCGGCGGCGTAGGCGTCGGATTGGGACATGGTGCGATCGATCACTTCACGAGTCCCGGCGGCGACGGGCCGGCGCGCCGGTCGTCGCGGATATCATCCGATCGTCTCCGGAACCGCTATCTAGGCGTTCCACGCAGACCGACCAACGGCGAATGCCGCAGGTCAGCGTCGCGTCGGGCTCGGCGCGGTCTCGGTGCGGCGCTGGGGCGCCGGGTCGGTCTCGGCGGGGGCGTCGGCCGCCTCGTTGGGCGGCGTGACGGCCTTCGGCTTCTTGAACTGCTTCAGGAAGCCCTCCGGATTCTCGGGGAGCTGGGCCACCAGGGCGTCGCCGGATTTTTCCAGCATCGGGCGCGTGCGCGCCTGCGCCGCCCAGTCCGGCACCTTGCCCTGCACCAGCCAGGACAGGAACACCCAGCCGATCACGCAGATCAGGAAGCCGCGGCCCGCCCCGAACAGGAAGCCCAGGGAGCGGTCGACCGCGCCGATGCGCGAATCGAGCACCACGTCGGAGATCTTCACGGTGATGATCGAGACGACGATCAGCGTACCCAGGAAGATCGCCGCGATCGAGGCGACCAGCGCCACGGTATCGCTGTTGACGTGCTGCTTCACCAGCGGAAGCAGCATCGGATAGAACGACCACGCGACGGCGGCGGCGGCCACCCAGGCGATGATGGCCAGCACCTCGCGGGTGACGCCACGCACGGCCGCGAGCAGCGCGGAGACCGCGACGATGCCGAGCACGACGAGATCCAGGACGGTAAACGGCATCTGTGAACTTTTAGGAACCAGAGGGGATGCCGCGGCGGCCATGCGGCTCCCCGGGACCGGGGCCGAGGTATACCAAGCCGAACCTCGGCCGTCACCCTCGGGGACGGGCCTCGGCCGAGGCCTGTGCCGTCCATGCATCAGCCCGTGCCGATCGTGAGCGCGGACCGGGCGGCGGCCGGCCCCGTTTACCTCGTTCCGATCGCCGGCCTGTTCGGCGCGGTGCTGATGATCTCGCTGGTGCTGGCGGGCAAGATCGTCTCGGTGGGCGGCCTGACCTTCACGGCAGCGGTGATCGTGTTTCCCGCCTCCTACCTGTTCGGCGACGTGCTGACCGAGGTCTACGGCTATTCCAGCACCCGCACGGTGGTCTGGACCGGCTTCCTGGCGCAGGCGCTCTGGATCCTGGCCTACGGGATCGCGGCGGCGCTGCCGCCCGCGCCGTTCTGGCCGCACCAGGCGGCGTTCGAGGCGGTGCTGGGCGCCACCCCGCGGCTCGCGCTGGCAGGCCTCGCGGCCTATCTCACCGGCGAATTTCTGAACGCCTACCTGCTCGCCAAGCTGAAGCTGCGCTTTCGCGGCCGGGGGTTGGCCGCGCGGCTCGTCGCCTCGACGCTGGTCGGCCAGGGCATCGATTCGGCCCTGTTCATCGGGCTCGGCTTCGGCGGGCTCTACCCCGCCGCGGATCTCGTCCGCCTCGCGCTGTCGATCTGGGCGCTGAAGGTCGGCTGGGAGATCGTTGCGCTTCCCCTCAGCGTGCCGCTGATCGGCTTCTTGAAACGCGCCGAGGGGCGCGATGCCTTCGATACGGACACGGATTTCAACCCGTTCCGCTTGCGGGGGTGATGGGTGTCGGCGGCAACGGAAAAGTGCTACCTTTGTAGCACCTTCCGGAGAAGCGTGACCATGCCTGCCGCCAAGCGAACGCCTCGCACGAAGACGAACGCCAAGCCGCCGACTCAAACGTCAACGACGACGGTTGTGACGGTTCGGCGCCAAGGCGGAGCCCGGGTGATGACGCTCCCGCCCGCTGTCCTGGCCGCTATCGGAGCCGATACGGGCACCGACCTAACGCTCGCCGTCCAGGACGGTACCCTGGTCGCGACACCGGTCGCGAAACGCAAACGCCGCTACACCCTGGCGGAGCTTCTGGAAGGCGCCGAGCATCTGCCGGCCTTGTACGCGGACACCGCCAAGGCTCTGGAAGGCCCCCCAGTCGGCGATGAGATCGGGTGATGGGCCCGCGGCCGAAGGTCCCGAAGCGCGGCGAGATCTACTCGATCAACCCCAACCCGGTCGTCGGCCGGGAAATGCGAGATCGACATTACTGGATTGTCCTGACGCCGGAGGCCGTGAACGTTCACGGCACGGCAATCGCCGTGGTCATCTCCACCGTGGCGGCGGGCGCCCGCGCCGCGGGCCTCACAGTCCCCGTTACGGCCGATGGCGTGACCGGCGTGGCGGTCTGCACGCAGGTCCGCAGCTTCGATCTGCGGGCGCGCATCGCCTATGGCAGTGCGAGCCTCGCCGGTGTCGCGGATCCGGACACCGTGGGCGAGATCGCCGCGCGGGTTGCCAGTCTCGTCGACCCCTGAGACCAATGCCGCGAACCGACTCGCCTCACGGGTCCGCATCGTGCATCCGTCCGCGGGGAATCGAGGATTGGGGACGCTTCGGTGGCGGGTAGTCGGTCAGTGACGGAATCCGGAAGAGATATCGGCGCCCACGGCGCCCGGCTGACCGTCGATCTCGGGGCGGTCGCCGCGAATTGGCGGCTGCTGGCCGCCCGGGGCGCCGATTGCGCCGCCGTGGTGAAGGCCGACGCCTATGGCTGCGGCGTAGCCCGGGTCGGGCCGGCCCTGTGGGCGGCCGGGTGCCGGACCTTCTTCGTCGCCCACTTGTCCGAGGGCATCGCGGCCCGGGCCGCCCTGCCGGAGGCCGCGCTCTACATCCTGAACGGGTTGCCGCCCGGTGCCGGCGGGACCTGCGCGGCGCACGGCCTGCGCCCGGTGCTGGGCAGCCGCGAGGAGATGACGGAGTGGTCGGCGTTCTCGGGCGGCCGCCTGCCGGCGGCGCTCCACGTCGACACCGGGATGAACCGCCTGGGACTGCCGGTGCCGGAGGCGCTGGCGCTCGCGGGCGACCCGTGCATCGCGGCCTGCGGGATCGACCTGCTGATGAGCCACTTCGTCAGCGCCGAGAAGCCGGCCGACCCGGTCAACGCCCGGCAGATCGCCGACTTCGCCCGGGTCCGGGCCGCCTATCCGGGCCTGCTTGCGTCGCTGGCGAATTCCTCCGGCGTCTTCCTCGACGGCGCCGGGCACGACCTGCTGCGTCCCGGCTACGCCCTGTTCGGCGGCAACCCGACGCCCGAGACCGCCAACCCAATGCGCCCGGTGGTGCGGCTGGAGGCCCTGATCGCGCAGGTGCGGGATGTCGAGGCCGGAACCGGCGTCGGCTATAACGGCCGCTGGACGGCGTCGGCCCCGAGCCGGCTCGCCACCCTGTCGCTCGGCTACGCGGACGGCTTCCCCCGGGCGATCAGCGGGCGCGGCCAGGCGCTGGTCGGGGGCGTGCCCTGCCCGATCCTGGGCCTCGTCTCCATGGACCTGATCATCCTCGACGTCACCGCGGCCCCCGCCGCCCGGCGCGGCGCCACCGCGGTGCTGATCGGCGACAGCCTCGACATCGACACCGTCGGCCGCGCCGCCGGCACGATCGGCTACGAGATCCTGACGGGGCTGGGTTCGCGTTATGTTCGAACTTATGTAGGGTGATCCGACTCCACCTTACGAATGCCGGACCGGCGGCGCGCGGACCCGAATGGCCAAGATCCACCAGACCTTCGTCTGCCAGTCCTGCGGGGCGGTCTACAACCGCTGGCGCGGGCGCTGCGAGGCCTGCAACGGCTGGAACACGATCGTCGAGGAGGCCGCCGCGGCGCCGGGCCAGTCCGGTCCGGTCGCGACGCGGCCGTCCCGCGCCCGCGGCCGGGTGTTTCCGCTGGAGGGGCTGACCGGCGAGACCAAGGAGGCGCCGCGCATCCCCTCGGGGATCGGCGAGCTCGACCGGGTCACCGGCGGCGGCTTCGTGCGCGGCTCGGTGATCCTGCTCGGCGGCGATCCCGGCATCGGCAAGTCCACCCTGCTGATGCAGGCCTCGGCCGCCATGGCGGGGACCGGCGAGCGGGTCGCCTACATCTCCGGCGAGGAGGCGGTGGGGCAGGTGCGCCTGCGGGCCGAGCGGCTCGGGCTGAGCTCCCGTCCGGTGGATCTGGCCGCCGAGACCAATGTCGAGGACATCATCGAGACCCTGAGCCAGGGCCGTCCGCCGGCGCTGGCGATCATCGATTCGATCCAGACCATGTGGACCGAGACCGTGGAATCGGCCCCCGGCACGGTCACGCAGGTGCGCTCCTCGGCCCAAGCGCTGATCCGCTTCGCCAAGACCACCGGCACCGCGGTGATCCTGGTCGGCCACGTCACCAAGGACGGGCAGATCGCCGGCCCCCGGGTGGTGGAGCACATGGTCGACGCGGTCGCCTCGTTCGAGGGCGACCAGGGCCACCATTTCCGCATCCTGCGCGCCGTGAAGAACCGCTTCGGCCCCACCGACGAGATCGGGGTGTTCGAGATGACGGATGCGGGGCTCGCCGAGGTGCCCAACCCCTCGGCCCTGTTCCTGGCCGGGCGCGACCATCAGGCCGCCGGCACCGCGGTCTTCGCCGGGATGGAGGGCACGCGGCCCCTGCTGGTGGAGATCCAGGCGCTGGTGGCGCCGTCCTCGCTCGGCATGCCCCGCCGGGCGGTGGTCGGCTGGGACCCGAACCGGCTGTCCATGGTGCTCGCCGTGCTGGAGGCCCATGGCGGCATCCGGCTCGGCACCCACGACGTGTATTTGAATGTCGCCGGAGGCTTGCGCATCACCGAGCCGGCCGCGGACCTCGCGGTGGCGGCCGCCCTGGTCTCGTCCCTGTCGGGGGCGGTGCTGCCGCCGGAGACCGTGTATTTCGGGGAGATCGGCCTGTCCGGGGCGATCCGACCGGTGGCCCAGGCCGGCGCCCGGCTGAAGGAGGCCCAGAAGCTCGGCTTCGCCAAGGCGCTGATCCCGCAGGGCCGGGGCGAGGGCGACAAGGCTCTGGCGGTGGAGACGTTGCGCCACATCGCTGACCTGGTGGCCGGGATCAGTGCCGGGGCACCCCGGCGCGGCGCGGGCCAGCGCGGGCGGGCGCAATCGCGCTACGCCGACGAGGAGATGTGAGCGGGCTTACCCCTACTTTGGGATCTACACATTGGGCTGGGGAGCACGGGCGCCGGACGAGGCGCGGGTCCCCTCTCCCGTGCGGGAGGGTGACAGGGTGAGGGGTCAGGTTCCTCCGGAGAGGGCGTATCCCTCACCCCAACCCTCTCCCGAGCGGGCTTAGATGTTCACAC
>NZ_VRVG01000153.1:0-12114 GCF_008040085.1 Methylobacterium sp. WL7
GGACGGGAACCGGGCCGGCGTACCGGACTCGGCCGGGCGCAGGCGGAACCCGTCATCGAGCCTCGACGGCAGGGCGCCGGTGGTGAGCGGATCGGGAATCGGGGATCCGAGACTTTGGGATCCGAGATCTGCCAGGGCCGCCTGCCGGCGCTCCAGCTCGGCCTGACGCTCCAGCGCCGCCGCGACCCGCTCGGCCAGGCTCGATTCGGCACCGGCCCGGTCGCGGCGCGTGCGGTCGAGCCGGTCCTGCAGCTCGGCGAGCCGGGCCTCGTAGGCGTCCCGCATCGCCCCCTGACGGGCCACGAAGCCGGCCAGCACGTCGTCGTGGAACACGATCAGGTAGGAGGCGCCGAGCGCCCACACGAGGGCGAGGGCGAGCCCGGCGGCGAGGATCTTCGGAAGCGGCGGGCGATGCATCGGGACGGCCCCGTGGGAGCCGCCATTCAGACCCGCTTAGGGTTAAGGATCCGTCGCGCCGCGCGCCCCAACCCGGTCAGGGCAGGGCCCGGGCGGCGTCCAGCACCGCCTCGGCATGGCCGGGTACCTTCACCTTCGGCCAGATCCGGGCGATGCGCCCCTCCCGGTCGACCAGCACGGTGGTGCGCTCCACGCCCATGTACTTGCGGCCATACATGCTCTTCTCGACCCAGACCCCGTAGGCCTCCAGCACGCCCTTGTCCTCGTCGGAGGCGAGCGGGAAGGCGAGGCCGTACTTGCCGCAGAACTTGTCGTGGCTCTTCACCGGGTCCGGGGACAGGCCGATCACCTGCGCGTCGGTCTCGCCGAAGGCCGGCAGCAGGCCGTTGAAGTCCTGCGCCTCCAGGGTGCAGCCGCTCGTGTCGTCCTTCGGGTAGAAGTAGAGCACGATCTTGTGACCCCTGAGCGCCGACAGGGCGATCCGCCCTCCGCCCGAGGCGGGGAGGTCGAAATCGGGGGCCGGATCGCCTTCTGACAGTGGCATCGTGCCTTCCTTTCGGCCGATTGATGGTGTGCAGTCCCGCCATGCGCGGCAGCACCATCAGGTTGCGTCGCGCCGCCCGAGCAGAACTCGGAGACGCGCCCGCTGTAAAGCGCGGCCGCGCTTCGATCCACCGGCCGCGGAGTTCCGCGCGCGAAGCCCCGGAACAAGGGTCCCGATGGCGGACGAGACGACCTTGGCAGGCAAGCCTCGGGGGACGGCGCGACGCTGGGGCGGGTTCTGCCTCGTCGGCGCGCTGACCCTGGTGCTGCTCGTCGGCGGCGGGATCGGGCTGGCGGCCCTGCGCCTGTCCAACGGCCCGCTGCAGATCGACGCCCTGTCGCGCCGGGTCGCAGCCGCGGTGGCCGAGCGGATCGGGCCGGGCTGGAGCATCGCCATCCGCGGCAGCAGCCTCGAGCTGGACCGCGAGAACGCCCTGAGCCTGCGCTTCTCCGGCCTCGACATCCGCAACCCGCAGGGCGACCTGGTGGTGCGGGCGCCGCTCGCCGTGGTCAGCCTCGACCCCTGGGGCCTCCTGCACCTCAACCTGCAGCCGCGCTCGATCGAGTTCCGCGAGACCCAGACCACCGCCCTCGTGCACCGGGACGGCTCGATCGCGTTCGCGGCCTCCGAGGCCAACCACCCGGTCGACATCGAGCCGCACACGCTGCCGAGCGTGGACGACGCGCGCGGCAAGGTCTCGCCGATCTCGGCGACGCTCGCCTCGATCTTCGGGGTGGTGCTGGATTCCAGCGGCATCGTCGGCGCCCTCGACCGCGCCCGCCTGACCGATGCCCGCCTGCGGCTGATCGACGACGACGGCCGCGAGCGCGCGGTGTTCGCCCGGGTCAACGGGCTGTTCGGGCGCGATCCCGTGAACGGAACTCGCAACTTCGAGTTGCGTCTCGACGGTCCCCACGGCGAGTGGCGCTTCGGCGGCTCCCTGCGCGAGGGCGGCGAGGCCCAGGATGGCAAGCCACAGGCGCGCTCCGGGGTGATCACCCTGGACGACCTGCCGGTGCCCGACCTGCTGCTGCTCTCGGGCCAGTCGAGCCTGCCGCTGACCACCGACCTCAAGCTCTCGGCCCGCGCCGACGTGAGCCTGACGGCCGGGCGGATCACGTCCATGAACGCCAAGGTCCATACCGGCGACGGCACCTTCCTGATCGAGGAGAAGGACTTCAACCCGGTCACGGTCGAGAGCCTGGACGCGACCCTGAACTGGGACGAGACCGGCCGGGTCATGTCGCTGACCGGCCTGGATTACCGGGGGGCCGGCAACGCGGTCCACCTGACCGGCGCCTGGACGGAGAGCCCGCCCGACGCCGCCACCGCCTGGACCGCGACGCTCGCGAGCCGCGACGCCGTCCTGCGCGGCGCGACCCCGCAAGACGCGCCGGTGAAGATCGACGCGATCGACGCGCAGCTCACCGGCCGCGACGGCGGCATCGCCATCGACGCGCTCAACGTGGCGGCTCCGGGCGTCCAGGGGGTGATCTCCGGCACGATCGGCACCGCCGCCGACGAGGGCGGCCTGACCCTGCGCATCCTCGGCCATGACGGCGAGGTCCGGACCGGGCTGCGGTTGTGGCCGGAGCATATCGCCCCGCCGGCCCGCACCTACCTGGTGGACCAGCTGCGGCGCGGCCGGATCGACGCCGTGGACATCCGCGTGAAGATGTCCGGCACCGTGCTGGCCGCCGCGACCAAGGGCGAGCCCGCCCCCGACGACGCGGTGCATATCGACTTCCGCGTCTCCGACGCGGCGCTGGACGTCACCGCCGACGCGCCGCCGGTGGTGAAGGGCAACGTCTCCGGGACCATCACCGGCCGTTCGACCACCGTGCGCAACGTGACCGCGGAGATCCACGGCCCGGACGGCCGCGGGCTCACGGTCACCGACGGCAGCTTCGTGATCCCGCAGATCACGCCGGACAAGGTCGTGGCGCAGATCGGCATGCGGCTCACCGGGGGGGCCGACGGCATGGCCTCGGTGCTCCAGGCGAAGCTGTTCAAGAGCCTGATGAGCGTCGATCTCGACCCGGCCACGATCAAGGGCAATGCCGACCTGCGCGTCGACTTCCCCCTCGACCTCAAGCACGTGCCCGACCTGCCGAGCCTGCCCGTGACCCTGTCCGGGACGCTCTCCGACCTCTCGGTCGACAAGGTGATGGGCAAGGACCGGCTGGATTCGGGCCGGTTCTCCCTGCTGTACGACCGCGGCGCCTTCACCCTGAAGGGCGACGGCCGGGTCGCGGGCGCCTCCATCGCGGTGGACATGCGCCAGCCCAAGGTCGGCCAGCCCGGCGAGGCGGTGGTCACCGTGGCCCTCGACGAGGCCTTGCGCGGCAAGAAGGGCCTGCCGACCGCGCCGCAGCTGTCCGGCACCATCCCGGTTCGCGCCGTGGTGCCGATCGGGCGCCCGGGAACGGCCAAGCCGCCGATCCGGGTCGAGGCGGATCTCGCCAGGGCCGGCATCGACGGGCTGGTGCCCGGGCTGACCAAGCCGACGGGCAAGCCGGGCCGCCTCAGCTTCACGCTGGTGGATGCCGGCCAGACCTACGAGCTGCGCGACTTCGCCCTCGACGCCGCCCCGGCCTCCGCGCGCGGCAGCCTCACGATCAGCCCGGAGGGCGGCCTGGAGCGCGCCGACTTCACGAACGTCAAGCTGTCGCCGGGCGACGACCTGCGGGTGAGCCTCGACCGCACCGGCAACGGCTACAAGGTCGTGGTCCGCGGCGCGGTGGTCGATGCGCGCCCGTTCCTCAAATCCCTGGGCGGCCCGGACGCCAAGGGCGGCAAGGAGGCGAAGGAGTCCAACCCGAAGGATGTCGACGCCGACATCCAGGTGCCGATCGTGGCGGGCTTCAACGACGAGGCGCTGACCAACGCCAACCTGCGGCTGTCGCTGCACGGCCGGACCCTGCGGGCGGCCAACATCACCGGGCGCTTCCGCGCGGCGGCGTTCGCCGCCAGCGTCACAAGGGGCGAGCGCGGCGTGCCGACGCTGGCCGTCGAGTCGGCCGATGCCGGCGCGACGCTGCGCTTCGTCGACGTCTACCGGCGGATGTATGGCGGGCGCCTCACCGCCGGGATCGGCCTCAACGACGGCCCGCAGGCCGGCGTGGTCCAGATCCGGGACTTCTCGCTCCGCAACGAGCCGGCCCTGTCGAGCATCATGGCGCAGGGACCGGAGCCCTCCGAGGCGGAGACGGTCCGCGGCCGCCGCATCGCCCCGGGCCGGGCGGCCGGCGACGTCACGTTCGACCGGATGCGGGCCAACTTCGTGCGCAGCGGCAGCCGGGTCGACTTCAGCGACGCGGCGATCTCGAACGCCGCGATGGGCTTCACCCTGTCGGGCTGGCTCGATACCGGCCGGGAGCGCACGGACATGACCGGCACCTTCGTGCCGCTCTACGGTCTCAACAACGTCGCCTCGCAGTTGCCGCTGCTCGGGCCGCTGCTCGGGGGCGGGCACAACGAGGGCCTGTTCGCGGTGAACTTCCGCGTCTCCGGCAAGCTCGCCTCGCCGGACGTGAGCGTGAACCCGCTCTCGGCGATCGCCCCGGGCTTCCTGCGCAAGCTGTTCAGCGCCGGCGGTGGCCCCTTCGCGGACGGCGTGCCGCCGGTGCCGCAGGGGGAGCGGTAGCGGGATCCCGGCCGGCAGCGCGTTCGCGAGCCGCGCCGTCATCGCGAGCGGGCAACGATGGACGCCGTCACAGACGCACAAAAAAGCCCGGCGCGGCGGACCGCACCGGGCTGAACCCACAGTCCCAAAAAACTACTTCTCGACGAAGGCCTTCTCGATCACGTAGTGGCCGCCCTCGCCGTGGTTGCCTTCCTCGTAGCCGCCATTGCTCAGCAGCTCGCGGGTGTCGCGGATCATGTCGGGGCTGCCGCAGAGCATGAAGCGGTCGTTCTCCACCGACATCGCCGGCAGGCCGATATCGGCGAACAGCTTGCCCGAGACCATCAGGTCGGTGATCCGGCCGCGGTTGCGGAACGGCTCGCGGGTCACGGTGGGGTAGTAGATCAGCTGGTTCGAGATCATCTCGCCCAGGAACTCGTGCCTGGGCAGGGACTCGTTGATGGTCTCGCCGTAGGCCAGCTCCTGAACCTGGCGGCAGCCATGGACCAGCACGACCTTCTCGAACCGGTCGTAGGTCTCCGGATCCTTGATGATCGACAGGAACGGCGCGAGCCCCGTGCCGGTGCCGAGCAGGTAGAGGTTGCGGCCCGGCAGCAGGTTGTCGAGCACCAGGGTGCCGGTGGGCTTCTTGCCGACGATGATCGGGTCGCCGACCTTGAGGTGCTGGAGCTTCGAGGTCAGCGGACCATCCTGGACCTTGATCGAGAAGAACTCGAGCTCCTCCTCGTAGTTGGCCGAGACCACCGAGTAGGCGCGCAGCAGCGGCCGACCCTCGACCTCGAGGCCGATCATGGTGAACTCGCCGTTGCGGAACCGGAACGCCGGATCCCGCGTGGTGCGGAACGAGAACAGGTTGTCGGTCCAGTGATGCACCGACAGAACGCGCTCCTCGTAGAACTTGCTCATCGACGGATCAGTCCTCGAATCCTCTGATGCTCGGCCCACGCCCCCGATGGATCGGGGCGCATGGGGTTCGGCGGGCGGCCGCCGCCCCGCGGCTGCGGGGGCGGACCCCGGGAGCGGTCTCGCCGGGATCCGGACGTCGAACCCCTTATCGGATGCTTCTTTCGCAGTTGCAGCACGCTCGTCAAGGCGCGCCAGGATCACACCTGCCGAAGAAGTGAATCGCCTGGAATCGTTCGAATATTTTAACCGGCGGTGACCGGCCGGAGCGGGTTCAGCCCCGCCTCGATCTCAGCGCGGCGCGGCTCCAGGAACGGCGGCAGGGCGAGGCGCGCGCCGAGGCTCTCCAATGGCTCGTCGGCGGTGAAGCCCGGCCCGTCGGTGGCGATCTCGAACAGGATGCCGTTGGGCTCGCGGAAATACAGGCTGCGGAAGTAGTAGCGGTCCACCGGCCCGCTGCTCGGGACCCGGGCGGCCTTCAGCCGGTCGGCCCAGGCTCCGTACTCCGCGTCGGGGATGCGGAAGGCGACGTGGTGGACCGCGCCCGCACCTTGCTGCGCCGGCGCCGACGCATCGGCCAGGAGTTGGACCTCGGCGGCGGGGCCTCCGGGGCCCATGGCGTAGACCTCGACCGGACCGTCGCCGGTCTCGAAACTGCGCGCCCGGCGCATGCCGAGCAGATCGGTCAGCACGGCGGCCGTCCGGGACGGGTCCGGCACGGACAGGCGGATCGGGCCCAGCCCGCGAATCTGGTAGGCCGCGGGCACCGGCGAGGCGTCCCAGGGATGCTCCGGGCCGGTGCCGCCGTCATCGACCAGGGCGAGGCGCTGGCCCTCGGGATCCTCGAAATCGACGGTGAGGCGCCCATCGCGCAGGGCGGGCTCGGCCACCACGGCCCCGGCGTCACGCAGGCGCGCGTACCACCACGCCACCGCGCCCTCGCCCGGCACGCGCAGATGGGTGCGGGTGATGCTGTTCGACCCGCGCCGCTCGGGGGGCGCCGGCCAGTCGAAGAAGGTGATGTCGCTGCCCGGGCTCGCCAGGCCATCGGCGTAGAACAGGTGATAGGCCGAGACGTCGTCCTGGTTCACGGTCTTCTTCACCAGCCGCAGGCCGAGCGTGCCGGTGTAGAACGCCACGTTCTCGGCCGCGCGGGCGGTCACCGCGGTGAGGTGATGGATGCCGGTGAGCTGCATGGCTTTTCGTGTGGGTCCCCGCTCCGAAGCGCCTCAGGTGGGGTTCGGGCGACGGCGTTGCGAGCGCAAAGCTGGATTGCAGTGGGCGTAAGGGGGTAGACTGCGATGCCCCACGCCTCTGGGAGACACCCGATGGCCGTCGCGTACGAGACCGACACCGTCCTGCCGCCGCTGCATCCCGGCGAGGTGCTGCGCGAGGACTTCCTGATTCCCCTCGGCCTGTCGGCCGGCACGGTGGCGCGGGCCTGCCGGGTCCCGCGGAACCGGATCGAACGGATCGCCGCCGAGCAGATCGGAGTCTCGACCGACACGGCGCTGCGTCTTAGCCGCTATTTCGGCACGAGCGCAGAGTTCTGGCTCAACCTCCAGCGTCAGTACGAGGTGGAGACGCTGAGCCTCAGCATCGGGCCGGAGATCGAGCGGATCGCGCCGCTCGCCCCGGCGGCGGCCTGAACCTCAGAGCCCGACCGGCCGGCGCCTTTTCTGATCGACGCGCTTCGTCACGCAGCGTTACGACTTCCCCGCACCCGGCAAAAGCCTGCGGGCGGCGTGGCGAAACCGCTGCACCACGATTTCCTCGTCATCGGCAAAGTCATCGATGTGATAGGGGTAGGGCGTAAGGAAGACGCGGCGCACGCCCGGGATCGAGGTCTTCCTTCCGGCGTGAGGATGATCCCGCACGACGGCCAGAACCGCCGTCAGCCGGGCCTCGACCTTGGCCGCGCCCTAAGGGGATTGCGCCGCGATGTAACCCAGGGCGCGGTCGATCTGCTGCAGGGCGCGCCTTTGAAACCGCAGCGTCAAAGGCGGTATTTGGACAGGACCGCTTCGACCTCGGCTTCAGTCGCGAAGTCGCCGCGCGCCCTTTCGGCCTGCGCCTCGATCAGGTCGGCCTCTTCGTCCGGTGTCAGCGCGATCACCGCATCGTCCCGGCCCGCATAGGCGAGCACCATGCGGGCGATCTCGTCCTGCATCTCGGAGGACAGTGCGCGGGCGGTCTGCACTGCGCGATCCAGAAGCTCGGTCATGACCGCATTCTGCACCCGATCGCCGCCCGGAAAAAGCGGCCTCGACCGTCAGAGCCCGACCGGGCGGCCGGCAGCGACCACCAGCATCTTCCCGTCCGCAAAAGTCCGGGCGGCGGCGCGGCGGATGTCGGCCTGGGTCACGGCCGAGACCAGGGCGTTGCGGCGGGCGATGTAGTCCATGCCCAATTCCTCGAAGGCGATCTGCACCAGCTGGTGGGCGATCTTGGTCGAGGTGTCGAAGCCGAGTGCGTAGGAGCCGGTGAGGTAGTCCTTGGCCTTCTGCAGCTCGTCGTCGTCGGGGCCATCCGTGATCAGCCGGCCGATCTCGTCGCCGATCACCGACAAAGCCTCGCCGACGCGCTCGTTCTTGGTGGCGGTGTAGCCCCAGGTCATCGCGGCCGAGCGGTGGCTGACCAGCGAGGTCCCGACCGAGTAGGCCAGCCCGCGCTTCTCGCGCACCTCCTGGAACAACCGCGAGGTGAAGGCGCCGCCGCCCAGGATATGGTTGAGGACGTAGGCCGGGATGAAGTCCGGGTCGCGCCAGGGCACGCCGGCCATGCCGAAGCGGATCACCGATTGCGGCACGTCGAGGTCCACGACGATGCGCTTGCCGAGTTCCTGCACCTCGGTGCGCGGCACCGCCTTCAGTGCCCCGGCCTCGGGCAGGACCCCGAAGGCGCGGTTCAGGCCCTCGGCCAGCTGCTCGGCCCCGATGGCGCCGACCGCGGCGACCTTCACCCGGCCGCGTCCGATGATCCGGGCATGCATCTCCAAAAGGTCGTCCCGGGTGATGGTGGCGACGCTCTCGACCGTGCCCGAAGAGGGCCGGGCATAGGCGTGGCCGGCGAACGCCTCCTTGAAGAACCGGCGCGAGGCCAGCACGCCCGGATCGTTCTGCTGGTAGCGCAGTCCGGCGATCACCTGGCCGCGGACGCGCTCGATCGCGTCCGGGTCGAGGCGCGGCTTGGCCAGCGCCAGGGCGAGGAGCGCGATGCCCTCGTCGGCGTGCTTGACCAGCATCTTGAGCGAGCCGCCGACCGCGTCGGGGCCGGCATGGAAGGACAACTCGATCGCCCGGGCAGCCAGCCGCTCCTGGAAGGCGTCGGAGGTGAGGTCGCCGGCGCCCTCGTCGAGGAGCCGGGCCAGCATCTGGGCGCAGCCGGCCTTGCCGGCGGGATCCTGGGCGGCGCCGCCCTCGAACGTGAAGGCCAGCGCGATCATCGGCACCACGGGGGATTCGACGTGCCACGCCTCGATGCCCGCGGCGGTCGTCACCGGCAGGGCCGTGGTGGGGGAATTCTCGGGGGCGGCGGTGTCGACAAAGGTCTCGGCGACGCTCATGGGAACCTCTTTTTCATCGTGTCACGGGCGGCGGAGCCGGTCGACGCTCACGGCCTGATGCAGGTCCCGACGGGGCCAAAAACCGCCCGCCGGGACGCGCCCGAAAGAACTATTCCGCCGCCATCGCGACCGGGGCGTCGGGGTCCTGAGCCTTGGTCAGGTAACCGGTGACCGAGCGGGACGGGGTCAGCCAGCGCTCGGCGGCGGCCTTGAGGCGCTCCTGCGAGACCGCCTCGATGTCGGTCGGCCAGCGGCGGACCTCCTCGATGGTCTCGCCGATCGCCAGCGCGGAACCGTAGATCCGGGCGAGCGAGGACTGGCTGTCGGAGGAGTAGACGGTCTCAGCCACCAGCCGGGTCTTGGCCCGCTCGATCGCCTCGGCGCCGAGCGCCTCCGCGGGGGCGCGGCGCAGGATCTTGTCCACGGCCTCCTCCAGCGCCTCCAGGGAGACGCCCTCGGCCGGCACCGCGTAGACGGAGAACCGGGTCTCGTCGATCGCCGAGCCCATGTACCAGGCGCCGGCATTCACCGCGAGGCCGGTCTCCATGACCAGCTTGCGGTAGAGGTAGGAGGTCGAGCCGCCGCCCAGCACCTCGGCGAGCAGCTCGAGGTCGTGGCAGCCGCCGTCGCGGGCGGTGATGCAGGAGGGGGTCAGGTAGAGCCGCTGCAGGGTCGGCTGCTCGACCTTCGGGTCGGCGACCGCGACCCGGCGCAGGGCCTTGGGCTCGGGCTCGCGGGCGCGCAGGCGCTGGGGCCGGGCGCCGGTGGGCGCGACGCGGCCGTAGGTCTCGTCGGCGAGCCGGCGGACCTCGTCCGGGGTCACGTCCCCGGCCACCACCAGGATCGCGTTCTCGGGGGTGTAGAAGCGCTTGTAATAGGCCAGCGCGTGCTCGCGGTTCAGGCCCTCGATCTCGTGCATCCAGCCGATGATCGGCGTTCCGTAGGGGTGGTGCACGAACAGCGAGGCGGCCATCGCCTCGGAGAGCTGGGCGGAGGGGTCGGTCTCGACCCGCATGCGCCGCTCCTCGAGCACCACGTCGCGCTCGGGGGCGACCACGGCGTCGTCGAGGACGAGGCCGCCCATGCGGTCGGCCTCGAACGCCATCATGGTGCCGAGATGGTCGCGGGCGACCCGCTGGAAGTAGGCGGTGTAGTCGTAGCTGGTGAACGCGTTCTCCTGGCCGCCGAGGCCCGAGACCGCCTTCGAGAAGGCCCCCACCGGGTGCTTCTCGGTGCCCTTGAACATCAGGTGCTCGAGGAAGTGGGCGATGCCCGACTGGCCCAACGGATCATCGGCCGAGCCGTTGCGATACCAGATCATGTGGGTCGCGACGGGGGCCCGGTGATCGGGCACCACCACCACGTCGAGGCCGTTGTCGAGGGTGAAGGCCGTGACTTCGGGTCCGCCCGCCTCGGAACGCCCGAACGGCGCGGCCTCGCCCCGGCCGGCGCTGCCGCCGTAGGGCGAGCCCGGACGCGGCGGGAAGAGGGTGGGCGTCGCCTTCCTGAACAGGTGCATTCCGCTTTCCTTTTGCCGGCCCCGTGCCGGCGACGCCCCTGACCGGAACGCCCGCGTGGATCGGGGCCGTCCTCGTCTCCGGCCGGCAAGAGCCGTACCGGGACAGACATGTCATGTTGCCATGCCGGGCCGCCGTTGCAACGGCGCCACAGCCTGATGGTTACTGCTGGGCCCGCTGGCGCTGGTAGGCCCGGGGGTCGGCCTCGTCGCGCTCGCGGCTGGCGTTGTTGATCGGGTCCCGCGACGGCGGCTGGGCCAGCTTCTTCGGAGATTGCCGGTAGCCGGTGGGCGGATCGGTCAGGATGTCCCGGGCCGGCTCGACATCCGAGGGCTCGGCGTTGGCGCTCTTGCCCTTCAGCAGGTCGAACGGGCTGAGCAGGCTGTCGTCGCGGTTGGTGTCGCCCGGCTTGCGCTCGGCCTCGGTGGTGACGCTCGCCCCGGCGCGGCGGCCGTTGCGGATCTCGTCCACCGACAGGGTGGCGTTGTTGTCGTCGTAGCGGCCGCGTGCCTGGTTGCCCACCGGGCGCCGCCGCTCGGCAGCCGCGCGCTCGCGCTCGACGATCTCGGGATCCTTGGGCCAGGCGGTGCTGGTGGAGCGGGCCCGGGGCTGCGGCAGGACCTTGCCGTCGAGCTTGGGCGGCATCACCAGCGGCGGGCGCTCGTGATAGTCGATCGGGTCCTGGCGCTTCTCCAGGAGGCCGATGCCGGAGAGCGCGTCGCGCATGAACTCGCCGCGCTCCTGCGCCTGCGCGCCGCCGGCCAGCAGCGGCGCCAACGCGACCGCGGCGGAGAGGATGAGACGAAGCCTGCGATGCCCGGTCATGCTGCCTCACGGGTTCCGGCCGGAAATCCGGCGCGGGGATGGCCGCCACGCGGCCTGATCCGACAGGTCCCGGGGTGGGACCGGTTTCCGGCGATCGTATGGCGCCTTGACCGCATCGCACCAGAGCCTTGAGGCAACTGGGGCCTGTGTGTTGCGCGAATCATAGGCGAGGGGCCGTATCGGTCCGGGCCGGGCCGGTCTTGGCCGGATCCTTGGACGTACCGCGCCCGGCTGGGCTCAGGCTGTCGAGGACCAGCCCGATCACCCCGGCGACGATCGCCGCGTCGGCCACGTTGAACACGTACCAGGACCAGCCGCCGGCATGCAGGTGGACGAAGTCGAACACCGCCCCGTAGGCCGCCCGGTCGATGGCGTTGCCGAGCGCGCCGCCGACGATCAGCCCCAGCGCCACGGCGAGCAGCCGCGACCCGGCCCGGGTCATCCAGATGCCGAGGCCGAGCGCGGCGGCGAGCGACAGGATCACCAGGAACCAGCGCCCGGCGCCGCTCTCCTGCTGGAACAGCCCGTAGGAGACGCCGCGATTCCAGACCACCACGAAGTCGGCGAACGGCGCCAGCCGCCAGGGCTGGGTCAGCACGAGGTCGGTGCCGAAATAGAGCCCAAGCTTGGAGGCCTGGTCGAGGACCAGGGTCAGGAACAGGGCCAGCAGGCCGGCGCGGGTGGGGGTCATGGGCGG
>NZ_VRVG01000154.1:0-11891 GCF_008040085.1 Methylobacterium sp. WL7
CGCGATGCCCGGTCGGAGCGTGATGGGCGTGGCCGTCGAATCCGACCCGGTCACGATGCCGGCGGCGGCCGCCGCGGCACGCGAGGTGCCCGAGCGGCGTCCGGCGCGCCTCGGCCTGTCCGGGCGGCTGTTCCTCGTCACCGTCGCGTTCGTGGTGGTGGCCGAGGTGCTGACCTACGTGCCGGCGGTGGCCAACTACCGGATCGAGTGGATGTCCGACCGGGTCGCAGCCGCGCAGGTCGCCGCCTTGGTCCTCGACGGCCGGACCGGCGAGCCGGTCTCCGAGGCACTGGAGAGCCGGCTGCTCGCGGGGGTGAACGCCCGGGCGATCGCGGTCCGCGGCGGCGGCGCCCAGCGGCTGCTCGCCATCGAGCCGGTGCCCGAGACGGTGGCCGACACCGTCGACCTGCGCGACGTCACGGCCCTGTCGACCATCCGGGGGGCGTGGCGGACCCTGGTCGCGCCGGTCCGCGAGCCGATCCGGGTGATCGGGGAGGGGGGCATCGGCTTCGACCGGGTCGAGGTCCTGCTCGACGAGGCGCCGCTGCGCGCCGCGATGATCGACTACGCACTGCGTCTGCTGGTCTCGTCGCTGATCATCGCGGCGTCGGCGGCCGGGCTGGTCTTCGTGGTGCTGCAGGTGCTGATCGTCCGCCCGGTGCGGCGGCTCGCTACCAACATCACGGCCTTCGCGGAGAACCCGGAGGATGCCGGCCGGATCATCGCGCCGTCCCGCCGCCGCGACGAGATCGGCCAGGCCGAACTCGCCCTCGGCCGGATGCAGCGCATCCTGGCCGACCAGCTCCGCCAGAAGCGGCGGCTGGCCGAGCTGGGGCTGGCGGTCAGCAAGGTCAGCCACGAACTGCGCAACCTGCTCACCGGCGCCCAACTCCTCGGCGACCGGCTGGAGGACACCGCCGACCCGATGGTCCAGCGGGTGGCGCCGCGCTTGGTCGGGGCCATCGCCCGGGCCATCCGGTTCTGCGAGGCGAGCCTGGCCTACGGCCGCGTCTCCGAGCGCGCGCCGACGCTCAGTTCGACGCCGTTGGCGCCGCTCTTCGCCGAATTGCCGGACCTCGCCGCACTCGCCGCACGGAGCATGCGCGTCATCGTGGACGCCGGCGAATGCCGCGTGAAGGCCGACCCGGAGCAACTCGCCCGGGCCCTGGCCAACCTGGTCCGCAACGCCGTGCAGGCGCTGGACGGGGCCGCGGTGCCGGAGGCCGAGGTGCGGGTCACCGCCTGCCGCGACGCCCCGGGCCGGGTGACCATCCTGGTGGAAGACAACGGCCCCGGCCTGCCGGCGCGGGCCCGGGAGAACCTGTTCTCGCCGTTCCAGGGCTCGACCCGCTCGGGCGGCACCGGGCTCGGCCTGCCGATCGCCGCCGAGCTGATCGGCATCAACGGCGGCAGCCTGACCCTGGACCCGGAGGAGGGCGGCGCCCGCTTCCGGATCGTGCTGCCGGAGGGCTGACGCGTTACTCGGCGGCGGCCAGGATCGGCTCCGCGACGTGGATGCCGAGATCGGCCAGCAGCGCGGCATCGGAATCCGCCTCGTTGTTGGCGGTGGTGAGCAGGCGCTCGCCGTAGAAGATCGAGTTGGCCCCCGCGAGGAAGCAGAGGGCCTGCGCCTCCCGGCTCAGCGCCTTGCGTCCGGCGCTGAGGCGCACCCGGGCCTTCGGCATCACGATGCGGGCGGTGGCGCACATCCGCACCATGTCGAACGGATCGACGGGCGCGGCCCGGTCGCCGAGCGGGGTGCCGGGGACGGCGGCCAGCGCGTTGATCGGCACGCTCTCCGGATGCGGCGCGTGGTTAGCCAGCACGTGCAGCATCGCGACCCGGTCGCCGACGCCCTCGCCGAGGCCGATGATGCCGCCGCAGCAGACGCCGATGCCGGCCTCGCGGACCCGCTCCAGCGTGTCCAGGCGGTCCCCGTAGGTCCGGGTCGAGACGATCTTGTCGTAGTAGTCCGGACCGGTATCGAGGTTGTGATTGTAGGCGGTGAGCCCCGCCTCGGCCAGGCGCTCGGCCTGGCTGGCGGTCAGCATGCCGAGGGTGACGCAGGCCTCCATCCCGAGGCCGCGCACACCCCGCACCATGTCCAGAACCGAGTCGAATTCCGCGCCGTCGCGCGGGCTGCGCCAGGCCGCGCCCATGCAGAAGCGGGTCGCCCCGTTGGCCTTGGCGGCCGCGGCCTCGGCCAGCACCGTGTCCACCGGCATCAGGCGCTGGCGCGGCAGGCCGGTGCCCTTGTGATGGGCCGACTGCGAGCAGTAGCCGCAATCCTCCGGGCAGGCGCCGGTCTTGATCGAGAGCAGGCTCGCGCGCTGGACGTCGCTCGGGTCGTTGTGTGCCCGATGCACGGCCGCGGCCCGATACACGAGGTCGAGCAACGGCAGGTCGTGGATCGCGCGGATCTCCGCGACGCTCCAGTCGTGGCGGAAATCGGAGGCGTGCGGGTCGGCAGCTTGGCTCATGGTGTCTTCTTGACGGGGATCGGTGGCCAAAATCAAGCGCCCTGCGGGCCGCCGCCCTCCTGTGCGGAGGCGGCGGCGTCGCTTCAGTGCGTCGGCTCGCCGGCCGAGACCTTGGCGGTCCAGTCGTCGAAGGCGATGACCTTCTGGCGCTGCTCGCCCAGGCGCTCGATGCGCAGGACCATCTCGTCGCCGGCCTTCAGGTAGCGCGGCGGCTTCATGCCGAGGCCGACGCCGGGCGGGGTCCCGGTGGTGATCACGTCGCCGGGCTCCAGCAGCATGAAGTGCGACGCGTAGGCGACGAGCTGCGGCACGTCGAAGATCATGGTCGCGGTCGAACCGGTCTGGCGGCGCTCGCCGTTGACGTCGAGGCTCATGGCGAGGTTCTTCAGGTCGGGGATCTCGTCCAGCGTCACCAGCCACGGGCCGAGCGGCCCGAAGGTCGGCGCGCTCTTGCCCTTGGTCCAGGTCGGGCCGCGCTCAAGCTGCCACTCGCGCTCCGAGACGTCGTTGCAGATGCAGGCCCCCGCCACGTAGCTGAGGGCCTCGTTGGCGTGGACGTAGCTCGCCCGGCGGCCGATCACCACCGCGAGCTCCACCTCCCAGTCGGTCTTGGCCGAGCCCTTGGGGATGATCACCGTGTCGTTCGGCCCGCACAGGCTGGACGGCGCCTTGTTGAAGATGATCGGCTCCGAGGGGATCGGCGAGCCGGTCTCGGCGGCGTGGTCGGCGAAGTTGAGGCCGATGGCGACGACGTTGCGGGTGCCGCCGACGCAGGGGCCCAACCGCGTGTCCGCCGGCAGCTTCGGCAGGGTCTCGGGATCGAGGGCCCGCAGCCGCTCCAGGGATTCCGGCGCCAAGGCCGGGCCGGCGATGTCGCGCACGATGCTGGACAGATCGCGCAGGCCGCCCTGCGCATCCACGAGGCCGGGCTTCTCATCGCCGCTCGGGCCGTGCCGGAAGAGCTTCATCGCCGCGACTCCTCATCCTTCCCTGGAACCGGTCTACGCCGGGCGCCGGGACCATGGCCGCGCAGCACCGCCGGTGCAAGCGCGTCCGTGGCGGCGGCTCGCGATTTCGCGGTGTCGCAACTTGGCAACATCGTGGCAAAAAAGTGCATATTCAGACGCAAACTGATTTATTATTCATCGCCGGATCCCGCCGGCGAAAGACAGTCCGCCGAGGGGGGAAAACAGGTTTGATTGCCTAGCCGAGAGATAAGCCGTCGTCGTGATCCTGTCGATCATCGGCGCTTCCGGTGCCGGCCGGACTTGTGATCGCCGTTGCGGTCGAGCGGGGGAAACCTGCACCATACCGACAACGGCGCCGGACCGGGACAAGGTCGAATCAGGGCGCCCGAACAAGCCATCCGGTTCGGGGGGAGCAGATGAACGGGACAATGCGCGCATGGGTGCTCGCGGCCTCGGTGGCGGCGATCGGCGCCGGCGAGGCGCGGGCCGGGGCCTTCGGCATCCGCGAGCAGAGCACCCAGGCCCAGGGGCTGTCCTTCGCGGGCGCGGCCGCAGGCTCCGGCGGCGTCTCGTCGATGTTCTGGAATCCCGCGGTCATCACGATGAACCCGGGCTTCGTCTCCGAGCAGAACCTCACCTATATCGGCCTCTCCTCAGACATCCGGACGGCACCCGGGACCAATCCGGGCTTCGCGCGCCTGGGCGATTCCGGTGATATCGGACAGGGCGCCGTGGTGCCCGCGGGGGCGACCTCCTACCAGATCAACGACCGCCTCTGGCTCGGCCTCTCGACGGGTGCGCCCTTCGGCCTCGTGACCAAGCCGCGGCAGGTCTGGGCCGGCGAGGTCTACGGGCGCTCGTCCCGGATCTTCTCGCTCGCGTTCAATCCGGTGATCGGCTTCAAGGTCAACGAGTGGCTGTCGCTCGCCGCCGGCCCGAACATCGAATATTTCCGGCTGACCCTGCGGCAGGCGCTGCCGATCCCCGGCATCGCGCCGGCCCTCTATCCGAGCGGGTTCCTCAAGGGCGAATCCTGGGGCGTCGGCTTCACGGCGGGCGCCACCCTGACGCCCCGCGACGGCACCGTGATCGGCATCGGCTATCGCTCGTCGGTGCACCACGACATCGAAGGCTCGATCGGCGTGCCGCTGGTGGCGCTGGCGCCGCTGGCGGGGCAGGTGCGGGCGAAGCTCAACACGCCGGACAAGCTCAGCGTCGGCCTCGTGCAGGCGATCTCGCCGGTGGCCCGGGTCGATCTCGGCTTCGAGTGGGATCAGTGGTCGCGCCTCGGGACGATCGGGATCGTGTCGAACCGCCTCGGCCTGCCGGTCAACAACCTGCCGCTGAACTACAAGGACGGCTACACCTACTCGATCGGTGCCGAGTACGACGCGGCGCCCAACCTGACCCTGCGGACCGGCTTCGCCTACGAGTCTTCGCCGATCGACTTCCGCAACCGCTCGGTGCGGCTGCCCGACGGCGACCGCTACATCGCCTCCGTGGGCGCGAGCTACCGCTGGAACGAGCGCCTGACCCTGAACCTGGCCTACTCGCACTTCTTCCTCGACCGCTCGCGCGTCCTCGCGGGGATCGGCCGCGACTACAATATCGGCAACATCGCCTTCGCGGGTGTGGTCGATTCGAGCGCCGACATCGTCTCGGTTGGCTTCCGCTACGTGTTCGGCGCCCCGCCGCCGGCCGCCCCGGCGCCGCTGGTGCGGAAGTATTGAGGGGGGCTGTTCAGATATTTCAGGATGCAACGCGGGTTCCCCTCTCCCCGCACGCGGGGAGAGGCCCGCACGGACCTCGTCGTCCGTGCGGGAAGCGGAGGCGAAGCCGGAGCGTTGGTGAGGGGGCGGCTCTGAGTGAGGTGCGCGTTCTAAACCGCCCCCTCACCCTCGGCTGCCGCCTCGCCGCGCCGACGACGAGGTCGTCGCGGCCCTCTCCCCGCAAGCGGGGCGAGGGGATCACAGCTTGCATCTTCGAGCAAAACCGTAGGCCGCAGTGTAACCGGCTCGAAACCTGCTCCGTCAGCCGCAAGCCGTGAGCACGGCCCAGCCCCCTCAGGCCCGCATCCGCACATACGTGCCCGGAGCCGGGCCCAGCGACGGCAGCGCGTCGCCGCCGGGCTTGCGGGCCGGGACCCGCTCGGGGGCCTGGGCCTCGATCCACTGGAACCAGTAGGGCCACCACGATCCCTTGGTCTCCACCGCCGCCGCGATCCAGTCCTTAAGTTCGCCCTTCACCGGCCCGCCGGTCCAGTAGCCGTATTTCGGCTTGTAGGGCGGGTTGACGACTCCGGCGATGTGGCCCGATCCCGCCAGCACGTAGTCGACCTTGCCGCCGAAGGTCTTCGAGCCCTCGAACACAGAGATCGCCGGGGCGATGTGGTCCTCCCGGGTGGCGAGGTTGAAGATCGGCACCTGGACCTTCTTCAGGTCCAGCCGGACGTTGCCGAGGACCATCTTGCCCTGGGCCAGGCTGTTCTCGAGATAGCAATTGCGCAGGTAGAACGAGTGGTTGGCCGCCGGCATCCGGGTGGCGTCGGAGTTCCAATACAGCAGGTCGAACGCCGAGGGCGGCTTGCCCTTGATGTAGTTGTTGACGACGTAGGACCAGATCATGTCGTCCGGCCGCAGCATGTTGAACGCGTTGGCCATGCGGCTGCCCTCCAGGTAGCCCCGCTCGGCCATGCGGGCCTCGACCTGGCGGATCTGCTCCTCGTCGGCGAACACCTTGAGGTCGCCCGCATGGGTGAAGTCCACCTGCGTGGTCAGCAGGGTCGCGCTCTTGATCCGGCGGTTGCCCGTGGCGGCCTGCATGGCGAGCGTCACCGAGAGCAGGGTGCCGCCGACGCAGTAGCCGGCCGCGTGGACCTCGCTCTCGCCCGTGGCGACCCCGATCGCGTCGATCGCCGCCTCGATGCCCTCGCGCATGTAGGACTCGAAGTCCTTGTCGGCGTGGCGCGCATCCGGGTTCACCCAGGAGATGCAGAACACCGTCAGGCCCTGGTCGACCATCCACTTCAGGAAGCTCTTCTGGGGATTGAGGTCGAGGATGTAGAACTTGTTGATCCAGGGCGGCACCATCAGGAACGGGCGCTTGAGCACCGTCTCGGTGGCGGGCGCGTACTGGATCAGCTCGATCAGGTCGTTGCGGAACACCACCTCGCCCGGGGTCACCGCGACGTTGCGGCCGACCTCGAACCCGCTCGGATCGGTCTGGCGGACCCGCAGCTGGCCGCCGCCGGCCGCCAGATCCTCCTCGTACATCTTGAGGCCGCGCACGAGGTTGGCGCCGCTCTCCTGCAGGGTGTGGCGGATCAGCTCCGGATTGGTCGGCAGGAAGTTCGATGGCGACAGCATGCTGGTGAGCTGGCGCAGGTAGAACTGCGCCTTGTGGCGGGTGCGCTCGTCGATGCCCTCGGCCTCGTCCACCAGGCCCTCGGCCCAGCGGGTGGCGATCAGGTAGCCCTGCTTCAGGAAATCGAAATACGGGTTCGTGGACCACTCGGCGTCGCTGAACCGGCCGTCCTTGGGCTCGGGCACCGCCACCGGATCGGCCGGCTGGCCCTGGAGGCGCAGGTAGGTCGTGCCCCACAGCGTCAGGAACGCCTGGGACAGCTTGGCCTGGGCCTCGGCGCTCCGGTTCGGATCCGACATCCAGGCCTCTGCGATCTGGCCCAGCGTCCTGACCGCCTCGTTGATCTCCCCGGAGGGAGCGCCGGCCTGGGCCTCGGGCGCAAGCATGCGGGCGGCGCTGCGCCCCAGCGCCTCCACGAACTGGCCGGCATTGCGCGACAGGGCCTCGATATCCGGCATCGGCGGCGTGATGCCGTCCGGCATGGCGCCGTTGACCATGCCGGTCCGGGCGGCAGCCTGGTCCGACGCCTGCGTCCGCGGGCTCGTCACGCGCGCCTCCCTGTGTGGTGTTTCGGCCCGACTGACGGTGAGCCTCGTTTCCGACAAATTAAGGAGCGAGCGAGAGGTTGCACCAGCCCGTTTGCGCGTGTCGCGAAACATCCGCGCGATCTTCTCATGACCCATGTGCTCATGCACCGCGCCTTTTTGAACCCCACCGGTCGGCGGCCCGGCGGCCCGGGCCCGGCGCGGGGCCTCGCCGTGGCGGTGCTGGCCCTCCTGGCGGCGCCGCTCGCGGCCTGCTCGGGGGACGCGGTGCGCACCCTCGCCACCGATGCGGGCTACGGCCCCCGGGTCGTGGCCGCGCCGGATTTCGTGACCGAGACCCGCGGCCAGGAGGCGCCCGCCTTCATGCCGGTGGGCGTCGATGCGCCCAAGCGCCCGATCCGGGCCAAGTCGTCCGAGGGTCAGAAGGCGCTGGAGGCCGAACTCGAAGGGGCCCGCGGCCGCAACGAGAGCCGCGGCCGCGCCGCCGAGAGTGCCGGCCGGGGGGCCGCCGCCGCGATCAAGCCGGTGCCCGCGGCGGCGCGATAACGGCACCGATCCGGACCGTTTTTGAGGGTCGGCGGCGGCACGCAACTCTGCTAGAGCGAATCCTTCGCGCGACCGACACCAACGAGAGACGCCAGATTCGGGACGCGCCGATGGACACGCCCATGACCGACTTCCACCGCATCAAGCGCCTGCCGCCCTACGTCTTCGAGCAGGTCAACCGGATCAAGGCCACCGCCCGAGCCCAGGGCGCCGACATCATCGATCTCGGCATGGGCAACCCCGACCTCGACGCCCCCAAGCACGTCATCGCCAAGCTGTGCGAGACGGCGGGCCGGCCGCGGACCGACCGCTACTCCGCCTCCAAGGGCATCGCCGGCCTGCGCCGCGCCCAGGCGGGCTATTACCAGCGTCGCTTCGGCGTGAGCCTCAACCCCGACACCCAGGTGGTGGCGACGCTGGGCTCGAAGGAAGGCTTCGCCAACATGGCCCAGGCGATCACCGCCCCGGGCGACGTGGTGCTGGTGCCGAACCCGAGCTACCCGATCCACGCCTTCGGCTTCCTGATGGCCGGCGGCGTGATCCGCTCGGTCCCGGCCGAGCCGACCCCGGCGATGTTCCCGGCCCTCGAGCGGGCGATGCGCCACTCGATCCCGAAGCCGGTCGCCCTGGTGGTCTGCTATCCGTCGAACCCGACCGCCTACGTGGCCGACCTCGATTTCTACCGGGACCTCGTCGCCTTCGCCAAGCAGCACGAGCTGATCCTGCTCTCGGACCTCGCCTACGCGGAGGTCTACTTCGACGGCAAGCCGCCGCCTTCGGTCCTGCAGGTCCCGGGCGCGATCGATTGCACCGTCGAGTTCACCTCGCTGTCGAAGACCTACTCCATGGCCGGCTGGCGCATGGGCTTCGCGGTGGGCAACGAGCGCCTGCTGGCGGCGCTCTCCCGGGTGAAGTCCTATCTCGATTACGGCGCCTTCACGCCGATCCAGGTCGCCGCCACCGCGGCCCTCAACGGACCCGACGACTGCATCGACGAGATGCGGGCGACCTACAAGAAGCGTCGCGACGCGCTGGTGGAATCCTTCGGCAAGGCCGGCTGGACGATCCCGGCGCCCGCGGCCTCGATGTTCGCCTGGGTCCCGATCCCGGAGCGTTACCGGGAGATGGGCAGCCTCGAATTCTCGAAGCTGCTGCTCGAGAAGTCCGACGTCGCCGTGGCGCCGGGCATCGGCTTCGGCGAGTTCGGCGACGAGTATGTCCGCATCGCCCTGGTCGAGAACGAGCAGCGCATCCGGCAGGCCGCGCGCAACATCCGCCGGTTCTTCGACGGCGGCGACAAGACGCTCCACAACGTCGTGCCGATGGCCCAGGCCGTCTGAGACCGGGGGCGGCTCCAAGTCTTCGGTTCGACGCGCTGGCTGGCGCCGAACCGGTGTCCGCTTCGGCGGCGCGCGCGCCGAGCCCGATTGTTGCCGCCGGGCGACAGGCTCCGTCAAAGGGCTCGTCGTCCCGCGCCGGCGCTTGTCAGAGCGGATCGCGATGCGCAGGGTTCGGAACGGGGGTCCTCCCGCGTCCCGAGAGTTGCATGCGCCGCCTGAACCTCATCGCCGCCCTGCTGCTCGCCGCCGCGGCCTCGGCCTGCGCGCCGAACCCGATCATCGCGCGGGACCCGGTGCCGGCCCCGGGCCCGACGGACGTCTACGCCTGCGATTCCAAGCCGTTGCCGGTCAACGCCTTCATGTCGGATTGCCGGCCGGTGCCGGCGAGCCCGCAGGTGGTGCTGCGCGCCCGCGGCTGAGCCGGCGTTCCGGTAACCGGTTCGCCCGCGAGCGCCGGACAGGCCGCCCGCGATAAGCTAGAGTGTAGGCCTGACGCCGGCCCGGCCGGTCCCGTGACGGAGCATTGCGTGAGCACCAAGACCCTGATCGCCGCCGGATTGCTCGGCCTCGTCGCCCAGGGCGCCGTCGCCGAGCCCGCCTTCCCGCCGGGGATCCCGCAGCCGCGCGCCTATGTCTTCACCGCCCCCAACGGCCCGACCGTCCTGCAGACCGAGGGCTGCTGCCAGGTGCTGGTGCCGCCGGGCCGTCCCGACCTCGCCGTCCCGCCGGTCCCGGTGGCCCAGGTGATGAACGGCGGCGGCTTCGGCTACACCGGTTTCGACTACTACAACGACCAGATCACCGAGAGCCGGTTCGGTGCGCGCAAGCGCCCGAAGGAGTACGTGATCGCCCCGTCCTACATCGTGCCGCCGCGCTACTGAGCCGGACGGGCCGGCGAGCCCGGGCCTCAATCCGTGTGCGGATCGTGGCCCCAGTTCATCAGCGACATCCGCCAGGGTGAGTCGGGGTCCTTGCCGGCGTCGCCGCCCTGCTTCAGGTGGCGGTGGACGTAGCCCACGACCTTGCGCATGGCGGCATAATCGTCGTCGGTGAGATCCGCCTTCTTCTTGTCCTTGATCGCCAGGATGCGCCGGCCCATCGCGTGGCCGGTGGATTCGGCGCCGTCCTTCTTCTGGCCGACCTCCCGGCTCGCCGTGCCGTCGAGGTGTTTGCGCAGCGCCGCCGGCGTCATGTTGACGGCGTCGTTGAAGGCGCTCCACGTCTGCGCGTGATCGTCGTCCGCCATCCTGGCCGCCTCCGCGTTCCTGCCCGATCCGTCCCCGACAACGCGCCGCCCGCGCGCCGGCTCGCGCACCACCCTGCGGTCGGGCGCCGCACAGTTCGGGCGCGGGGTCCCGGCCCGCCGTTTACAGGGCGGCTCCCGGGCGGTATCACCCCGGCCCGACCCATCACCCGAAGTCCCGAAAAACCAAATGCGCGCCGAGATCGAGCAAGCCTCGGATGCCGCCAAGCAGTCTATAGGACTGCTGAGGAGGCATCTTTGACTGGGATACTGTCGATAAACGCCTCGCGGAGCTGAACGCAGCCTCCGAGAACCCCGACCTGTGGAACGACGCCGACGCCGCGCAGAAGGTCATGCGCGAGCGCCAGCAGCTCGACGAGGCGGTCTCCTCCATCCGCAAGCTCGAGCGCGACCTCGAGGACGGCGCGACGCTGATCGAACTCGGCGAGATGGAGGGCGACGAATCCTCGATCCGCGAGGGCGAGGCCGCGATCCTCGCCGTCGAGAAGGAGGCGGCCAGCCGCCAGGTCGAGACCCTCCTGTCCGGCGAGGCCGACGGCTTCGACACCTATCTCGAAGTCCATGCCGGTGCCGGCGGCACCGAGAGCCAGGACTGGGCGAACATGCTCCAGCGCATGTACGGCCGCTGGGCCGAGCGCCGGAAGTACAAGGTCGAGATCGTCGAGTGGTCGGACGGCGAAGAGGCCGGGATCAAGGGCGCGACGCTCCTGATCAAGGGCCACAACGCCTATGGCTGGCTCAAGACCGAGTCCGGCGTGCACCGGCTGGTGCGGATCTCGCCCTACGATTCCAGCGCCCGGCGCCACACCAGCTTCGCCAGCGTCTGGGTCTACCCGGTCATCGACGACCGGATCGAGATCGAGATCAAGGAATCGGATTGCCGGATCGACACCTACCGGTCGTCCGGCGCCGGCGGCCAGCACGTCAACACCACCGATTCCGCGGTGCGCATCACCCACAACCCGACCGGGATCGTGGTGGCCTGTCAGCAGGAGCGCTCCCAGCACAAGAACCGCGCCACGGCGTGGAACATGCTGCGCGCCCGGCTCTACGAGGCCGAGCTGAAGAAGCGCGAGGAGAAGGCCAGCGCCGAGGCCGCCGCCAAGACCGATATCGGCTGGGGCCACCAGATCCGGTCCTACGTGCTCCAGCCCTATCAGTTGGTGAAGGACCTGCGCACCGGCACCCAGTCCACCGATCCGGACGCGGTGCTCGACGGTTCCCTCGATCCGTTCATGGAGGCTTCGCTGGCCCAGCGGGTCTATGGCGGCGCAGAGGACGTCGAGGACATCGACTGAGTTTTTCTCAGTTGAGGCGGCTGCCGCACCCGCGCGTGTTTCCCTCCCCCCTTTGCGGGGGAGGGTGGCCCCCGGAGGGGGTCGGGC
>NZ_VRVG01000155.1:0-11529 GCF_008040085.1 Methylobacterium sp. WL7
CTCCCGAAGAGCCTCCATGCCGTTCGCCCTCCCCGACGCCCTCCGGGCATTCCTGCCGCGCCGCTTCCGCGACCGCCGCCCGCGGGTCGCCGTGGTCCGGCTGTCCGGCACGATCGGGGCGGTCTCGCCGATCCGCCCGGGGCTCTCGATCGGCGGCGTCGCCGGCAGCCTGGAGCGGGCCTTCACGATGCCGGGGATCAGGGCGGTGGCGATCGTGATCAACTCGCCGGGCGGCGCTCCGGCGCAGTCGCACCTGATCCACCGCCGCATCCGGGCCCTGGCCGACGAGAAGAAGCTTCCGGTCGTGGCCTTCGTCGAGGACGTGGCGGCGTCGGGCGGCTACATGATCGCCTGCGCTGCCGACGAGATCATCGCCGACCCGACCTCGATCGTCGGCTCGATCGGGGTGGTCTCGGCCGGCTTCGGCTTTCAGGGTCTCCTGGAGAAGATCGGCATCGAGCGCCGGGTGCACACCCAGGGCGAAGCCAAGTCGATGCTCGACCCGTTCCGCCCGGAGGACCCCGCCGACGTCGAGCGCCTGAAGCGACTCCAGGCCGACATCCAGGACCTGTTCACCGGCCTCGTCACGAGCCGGCGCCCGACCCTGTCGACGTCGGAAAACCTGTTCACCGGCGCGGTCTGGACCGGGCGTCAGGCGGTCGGCCTCGGGCTCATCGACGCGTTGGGCGACATCCGTTCGACCATGCGCGCGCGCTTCGGCGACACGGTCGACCTGCGGCTGGTGGCCGAGGCCCGGGGCGGGTTCCTGTCCCGCCTGCTGCGCCGGGGCGGGGCGCCGGGCGGGATCGCCGAGGAGGCCGTGGCCGCGCTGGAGGAACGCGCGGCCTTCGCCCGCTTCGGGCTCTGACGCCGGGGGCGTTTCAGCCCCGTCCGGCGCGCCGCGCGGAGACCCGCGCTAGGGCGGCCAGGTCCTTCTCGCCGTCGCCGTGGCTGATTGCCTCGATCAGCCCGTCGCGCAGGACGCTGGCGAACGGCATCGGCACACCGGCGCCTTCCGCCGCCTGGAGCGCCAGCCGCACGTCCTTGGCGCCGAGCTTGAGGCCGAAGCCCGGCGGCTCGTAGCGGTTCTGGGCGATCGAGGCGCCGTAGCCCTTGTAGACCGGGGAGGCGAACAGCGTATTGGTCATCAGGTCGAGGAAGTCGGCGCCCGCGACGCCGTGGCCCTCGGTCAGCGCGCAGGCCTCGCCCATGGCCTCGATCGCCGAGATCAGCATGAAGTTGCCCGCGAGCTTGACCGCGTTGGCCCGTGACGGCTCGACGCCGAAGGGCCAGGTCCTGGCGCCCATGGCGTCGAGCAGCGGCGCAGCCCGCTCGAGCGCAGCCGCCGCGCCGGCCGCCACGATGTTGAGCTTTCCGGCCTCGGCCACATCCGGGCGCCCGAAGACCGGTGCGGAGACGTAAGGAACGCCGGCCCGCTCGTGGATTGCGGCGAGCTGCCGGGCGAGCGCCACCGAGATCGTGCTCATGCCGATATGCAGGCCGGGGCGCTCCGGCTGGTCGAGCAGGCCGCCGGCCAAGATCACCGCCTCCAGAGCCGCGTCGTCGGCCAGCATGGTGACGACGGCATCCCCGGCAAACGCCTCCGCGGCGCTCGCCACCGGGGTCACGCCCTCGATGCCGCGGGCGGCCTCGGGCGAGCGGTTCCAGGCCCGGACCCGGTGGCCCGCCCGCGCGAGGTTGGCGGCCATGCCGCGGCCCATCCGCCCCAATCCGATGAATCCGACGTCCATGCCGCGCTCCTCGCTGTCGCCGCCGCCGTGCCGACCCTGGGCCGGGCTCCGATGGCGCAGGCGAGGATTTGTCCCGATCGCCCGGCATGGCAAGCTCGCGCCATGCTGCGCAACCGCATCACAGACATTCCGGGCCTGCGGGTCGGCCACGCCGGCGACCCGTCGGTCGCCAGCGGGGTCACCGCGATCCTGTTCGACGCGCCCGTCATCGCCTCCGTGGACGTGCGCGGCGGCGGCCCCGGCAGCCGCGAGACCGACCTGCTCGATCCCGAGCGCACGGTGGAGCGGATCGACGCCCTGGTGCTCTCGGGCGGCTCGGTCTTCGGGCTCGACGCGGCCGCCGGCGTGACGGCGTGGCTCGCCGAGGCCGGACGCGGCTTTCCGGTCGGCCCGCTGCGGGTGCCGATCGTGCCGGGGGCGGTCCTGTTCGACCTGCTCAACGGCGGCGACAAGGACTGGGGCCGCTATCCGCCCTATCGCGAACTGGGTTTTCTGGCGGCGGCTGCCGCGTTGGAGGACTTCGCCCTCGGCTCCGTGGGGGCCGGCACGGGCGCGCGCACCGGGAGGCTGAAGGGCGGGATCGGCTCCGCCTCGGCGACGGTGCCGGGCACTGGTTTCACGGTCGGCGGGCTCGCGGCGGTCAACGCCTTCGGCAGCGCCACGATCGGCGACGGGCCGCATTTCTGGGCCGCGCCGTTCGAGGTGGGCGACGAGTTCGGCGGCCTCGGCTCGCCCGCCCGGGTGCCGGCGGACGCCCTCGCCTTCCCGGCCCGCATCCTGCCCGGCTCGGCCACGACGCTCGCGGTGGTCGCCACCGACGCCGCCCTGACCAAAGCACAGTGCAGACGCCTCGCGGTGGCCGCGCAGGACGGCCTCGCCCGCGCCCTGGTCCCGGTCCACACGCCCCTCGACGGCGACCTCGTCTTCGCGGTGGCGAGCGGCACCGTGCCGCTGGCCGACCCGGTTGCCGATCTCGCCCGCCTGGGCGACGCCGCCGCGCGGGTGCTGGCCCGGAGCGTGGCGATCGGCGTGTTCTCGGCGCATAGCCTGCCTGGGCTGGCGCCCGCACCGCCGCTGTCGGTCATGGGCCTGCCGCCGGCCTGGCGCGATCGTTTCGGTGGGGGATGAGACCAGCGCGGATGCGCGCAGGCGCGGTGGTCACACCTCCCCGCGCGCATCCGCGATCAGCTGCGCCAGCCCGGCATCGACCTCTTCGCCGAGCATCTTGCGCTCGGCGTCGGTGAGGTCCTTGGCCCAGGTGGTGCCGCCAAAGCCTTCCGCGCATCGCGCCCGCTCGGAGGCGATGTAGGCCTCGGTCTCGGCGGGCTGCGTCTTCATCGCGTGGACGAGGCCGAACCACGCCGCCCGCTCCACCACCGCCAGCCGCGCCCGCAGGCGGATCGCCGCCGCCTTGTCCGGATCGATCCCGTTGTCGCTCATGGTATGTCTCCCGTGCCGTCCCCGGCTCTGTCGTTCTCGGTGCTGTCGTGCTGGGCGAGCCGCTCGATCAGGCCCTGGAGCCGGCCCGGGACCGGCTCGGCGGTCGAGCGCGCGTAGAGCACCCGCAACTGCCGCCCGATTTCGGCCAGACTCATCGAGCCCTTGGCGATCACCCGGTCGGCCTGGGCGCCGAGGCTCGCCTTCTCGGCGCTGGTGATCTCCTTGGCGGTGAGCACCACCACCGGCACGTCGCCGTCCGGCCGGGCGCGCAGCGCCCGCAGGAAGCCGAACCCGTCCATCTCGGGCATCATCAGGTCGAGCAGGATCAGGCTCGGCCGCGTCTGGCTGACCCGCTCCAGGGCGATCCGACCGTTCTCGGCCTCGTCCACGGTCCAGCCCTCGCGGCCCAGCGACCGGCGCAGGCGCTCGCGGGCATCCGGGTCGTCGTCGACCACGAGGACGCGCGCCTCCCCGGGCCCCTCCGGGCGGTAGCGCTCCATCATGCCCTTCAGCCGGTCCCAGTCGATCGGCTTGACGAAGTAATCGGTGGCGCCGAGCGCCTGGCCGAGCCCCTGCTCGGCCACCACCGAGGTCATGATGACCGGCGTCCCGGCGAGATCGGGATCGCTGCGCACCGCGTGCAGCACCGCCCAGCCGTCCATGCGCGGCATCTCGACATCGAGCAGGATCGCCCGCGGCTTGAGCGCCCGGGCGAGCGTCAGGCCGGCGCGGCCGTCGTTGGCGGTGCGGACGTGGAACCCTTCGCGCTCGAGGAAGCGCTGGAGCAACTCCCGGGCGGCGGGGTCGTCGTCCACCAGCAGGACCGTCTCGTGCTGCTCGTGCGACTCGACCGCGGCCGCCTCGGCCTCGGCGGCGACCTCCTGCGGCTCGTCCTCCGGCTTGAGCACCGCCGGCAGGCGGATCGTGAAGGTCGTGCCCTGTCCCTGCGTGCTGGTCACGGCGATGTCGCCGCCCATGGTCTGACAGAAGGCCCGGGTGATCGCGAGGCCGAGGCCGGTGCCGCCGAACTGGCGGGTGGTCGAGTCGTCGGCCTGCACGAAGCGCTCGAACAGGCGCGCGATCTGCGCCTCGGACAAGCCGATGCCGGTATCGGTGACCGCGAAGGACAGCCAGTCCGCCGCCTCCTCCCGGTGGTGGCGCACGGTGAGGCGGATCGTACCGTTCTCGGTGAACTTGGCGGCGTTGCCGATCAGGTTGAGCAGGCACTGGCGGATTTTTGTCTGATCCTGGTGCATCGACCCGAGGCTCGCATCGCCCACGTCGAGGACGAAGCGGTTGCCCTTCTTCTCCACCAGCGAGCCGGTGGAATCGACCACGTCCCGCAGCAGGTCCGAGACGGAAAACGTCTCGGCCGAGGCGGTCATGCGCCCGGCCTCGATCTTCGAGATGTCGAGCACGTCGTTGATCAGCGACAGCAGGTGCCGGGCCGCCGCCTCGATCTTGCGCAGGTCCGGCAGCAGGGCGGCCTGGCCGATATCCTCAAGCTCCTCGCCGAGCATCTCGGAATAGCCGATCACCGCCGAGAGCGGCGTGCGCAGCTCGTGGCTCATGTTGGCGATGAACTGGCTTTTCGCCCGGTTGGCGGCCTCCGCGGCCTGGCGCGCCCGCTCGACCTCCTCCTCGGCCTCCTTGCGCTCGGTGACGTCGACGCAGGTGCCGACCCACTCGCGCAGGGTGCCGTCCCCGGCGAGCACAGGCACGCCCCGCACCTCCATGGCCCGCCACGCGCCGTCGTGGCGGCGCAGGCGGTACTCGACCTCGTAGGGCTTGCGCGCCTCCACGGAGGCGGCCCAGGCATCGGCCGCGTGGGCGCGGTCGTCGGGATGGACGGCGTCGACCCAGCCCCAGCCCTGGTAGGCCTCCTCGGTCTGGCCGGTATAGGTGCTCCACCGGACCTGCGGCGGCATCAGTTCGCCCACCGCGTTGGTGTTCCAGATCACCGCCGCGGAGGCGTCCACCAGCGCCCGGAAGCGCTGCTCGGAATCGCGCAGGCGCTCCTCGACGGCGCGGCGGCGGGAGATGTCGGTGTTGGTGCCGTACCAGCGCAGGATGGTCCCGGCCTCGTCCCGGTGCGGCAGGGCCTTGGACAGGAACCAGCGGTAGATCCCGTCGCGCCCGCGCAGCGGGAACGTGTCTTCCCAGGATTGGCCGAGCAGGATCGCCGCCCGGAAGCGCTCGGTGACGGCATCGACGTGGTCGGGGTGGTGGACGGCGCGCCAGCCCCAGCCGCGCATCTCGTCCAGGGTGCTGCCCGTGTAGTCGTACCAGCGTTGGTTGTACCAGACGATGGTCCCGTCGGCCTCGGCGATCCAGGCGAGTTGCGGCAGCGTCTCGGCGAGATTTCTGTAATCGGCATCGGTGACGACGCCTCGGCCGCCCACGGATTCTCTCATCGGCCCGCCGAAATCCCGTCGCTCGCCCCACGGGGCGCAGGGTATTCCTTATACACGCATCGGGTCGGGATCCGACCGGACCTCGACCACAGGATCTGCCGGCCGCCGGCTGCGGAGGGCATCGACGCTGTACAGGGCAAGTGCCACCCAGATCAGGGCGAACATCGCCGCCCGGTGCGGCTCCACGTGCTCGCCGTAGGCCAGGACGCTCAGGCCGAGCAGGCAGGTCGGGGCGACGTATTGCAGCAGGCCCAACGTGGTCAGCCGCAGGCGCACCGCGGCGGCGGCGAACCAGATCAACGGCAGCGCCGTGGTGAGCCCGGTCAGCATCAGCAGGGCGAGGTTCTTTGGCTCGGCCGGCAGGAACGGCTCGGGCGAGAGCACGAGCCACAGGATCGCGAGCGGCAGGAGCAGCAGCGTCTCGGTCAGGAACCCGACCAGGGCATCGACGCCGACAACCTTTCGCACCAGCCCGTAGAGCGCGAAGCTGACCGCGAGCGACAGCGAGAGGGCCGGCAACTCCCCCGCCCACACCACGGCGACGGCGACGCCCGTCGCCGCGATCGCCACCGCCACGACCTGCAGGGGTCGCAGCCGCTCGCCGAACACCACGCGCCCGAACGCCACGCTGACCAGGGGATTGATGTAGTAGCCGAGGCTCGCGTCGAGCAGGTGCCCGCGGTCGATCGCGTAGAGGTAGAGCAGCCAGTTCACCCCGATCATCGCGGCCGAGACCGCCAGCAGAGCGTGGCGCGGGCGCAGGGGCAGCG
The DNA here is from genome assembly GCF_008040085.1 of Methylobacterium sp. WL7. Taxonomy (NCBI): domain Bacteria; kingdom Pseudomonadati; phylum Pseudomonadota; class Alphaproteobacteria; order Hyphomicrobiales; family Methylobacteriaceae; genus Methylobacterium; species Methylobacterium sp. WL7. The sequence continues at coordinate 6,376 of NZ_VRVG01000155.1, forward strand.
GCAGGTTCAGGCGCCGGCGCGCCGCGAGCGCCAGGGCCAGCGCGCCCGCGAACAGGCTCGACCACACGATCCGCTCGGCCAGGATGTGGTTGGGACTGAACGCCCCGAGCATGCGGAAATGCACCGGAACCAACAGGCCCCAGCTCAGATAGGCGGCGAGCGCGTAGACGAGGCCCACATTGTCCTCCCGATCGACCCGAGCGGGCGGACGGTGCTGCGGCTTTACGCCCGGCCGCGCCCCCGTGACAGGGGGGCGCGGCGCAGGGCTGCCATCCCGGCCACCATCCCGGGTGGATGCGTGCGGCGCGGTCGCGGGCTCAGGCGGCGCGGATCGTCGCCAGGAAGCGGTCGACCTCGCCGCTGAGGTGCTCGGACTGGCGCGACAGCTCGGAGGCCGCGTCGAGGACCTGGCCCGCCGCCCGGCCGGTCTCCGCGGCGGCGCCGGCCACGCCGGCGATGTTGCTGGTCACCTCGCCGGTGCCCTGCGCCGCCTGCCCGACGTTGCGCACGATCTCCTGGGTGGCCGCCCCCTGCTCCTCGACCGCGGCCGCGATGGTGGTGGCCACCGCCTCGATCTCCTTGATCCGGGCGGTGATCGCCGCGATCACCGAGACGGCCGCCCCGGTGGATGTCTGGATCTGGCCGATCTGGCCGGCGACCTCCTCGGTGGCCCGGGCGGTCTGGTTGGCCAGCTCCTTCACCTCGGCCGCCACCACGGCGAAGCCGCGCCCGGCCTCGCCGGCGCGGGCGGCCTCGATCGTGGCGTTGAGCGCCAGCAGGTTGGTCTGAGCCGCGATGTCGGTGATCAGCCGGACCACGTCCCCGACCTTGGCGGCGGCGCCGCTCAGCTCCTGCACCAGCGTCGCGGTCTGGTCTGCCTCGGATACGGCGCCCTGGGCGAGCTTGGCCGAGCCGTCCACCTGCCGGCCGATCTCCTGGACCGACGAGCCGAGCTCCTCGGCCGCGCTCGCCACTGTGTTGACGTTGGAGGCGGCCTCCTCGGCGGCGGCCGCCACGGTGGTGGACTGGCTGGCGGTCTGGGTCGCGGTGGCGGTCATGGCCTGGGCGGTGGCCTGCAGCTCGGTGGCGGAGGACGAGACCTGGCCGATGATCCGGCCGACCGTGCCCTGGAAGCCGTCGGCCAGCTCCAGCATCGTCTGGCGGCGCGCCTCGGCGGCGGCCTCGTCGGCGACCCGCCGGATCTCGGCCTGCTCGGCTGCCTTCTGGGCCACCAGCGCCTTGATGCCCTCCACGGCGCGGCCGATCAGGCCGATCTCGTCGCCGCGCCGTGCCTCGGGGATCTCGGCGTCGATCTCGCCATCCGCCATGCGCCGCAGCACGTCCGTCAGCCGGCGGATCGGGCGCGTCACGCCGAGGATCACGACCAGGGCGCCCCCGATGATGCCCGTGGCGATACCGATGAGCGAGACGATCAGCAGTAGGGAGCGGGTCGCGTTGGTCTCGGCGGTGAGGTCGTCCGACCGCTTCTGGACCGAGACGTCCATGTCATCCACGAGGGTGCGGGCGGCTTCGGTCAGTTCCGCCCGGATCGGTTCGGCCGTCCGGTGTGCGAGCGCGAGGGCCTCGCTGCCCTGGCCCTTGTCGGCGAGGTTGCGCATGTCCCGAACGGTCCGGGCATAGGCGTCGAATTGCGTGGCGATCCGGTCGATCCGATCCCGGAAGGCGGGCGCGTCGCGCCGGGCGTCTTCGACCAGCTTCGCGGCCTCGGCCACGAGGGCCTCGAGGCCCACCCCAACCCGGGTCCCGTCCGCCGTGCCGGCTTCCGCCGCGCTGCGGAAGGCCACGTAGCTCAGCTGCGCGACGACGCGGTTCAAACGCGCCACCCGGACGACCGCCTTCGATTCCTTGTCGAGCAGGATCGTGTAGGCGACGTCGATCCCGGCGACATTCTGCGATGTGTACCAAGCTGATCAAAAGAAGAGCAGACTCATCAACGCAATGACAGAAAAAAGCTTCGTGGGAATATTGATCTTGGCTATCAGTTCCATGGAAGCCTCTGCTTGGCGCGATGGCGAACGTGCCCGAGAGATCTGTGTCGATTTCTGAGAATGGCGGCAAGGTGAATCGTTGCCGATCGATGTCTATGCTGTTCGGATCGAAAGATCGGGCGCGGTAAATTTGCGACCAGGATAAATTATGAACTCTGCAAATTTGCCGTGTAAGGCATCTGAATAAAGCAGTAACGTTATTTTAATGGTGTTGACGGGCGCTGGATGCCATTATCCCCGCAGCATGACGCTCACGGGGCGATCCAGCTGCCGGTCCAGTCGCCCTGCCCCCGGGTCCAGGCCGCCCGGCGGTGTCCGCGGCGGTCGAGATAGAGGAAGTCCAGGCGCGCGGCCCGCACCCGGACGGCGGCGAAATGCGGCCGGCCGAGGGTCGCCGCAGTCGCCTCGTCCGGCAGCGTGTAGGCGTCGCCCGCGGGCAGCGCCGTGCCCGGGGCGGGGTCGGCGCCGTAGCAGACCCGGCTCATCGCCCGGGAGCCCGCCCAGGCTTCCTCCGCCACGGCATCGTCCGTGTGGAGCGTCGCCCGGCCCTCGATCCGGATCTGGATCTTGGCCGCCGCGTCGTAGGCGGCGAGCGCGCAGGCCGGGTTCGCCCGGATCTCGGCGGCCTTGTCGGAGCGACGGTCGCAGTGGAACCGCAGAATGCCGAATTCCGTGTCGGCGGCCCGCAGCACCACCGTGCGCAGCCGGGGACCGTCGAGCCCGAGGGTCGCCAGGGCCGGCAGGTGGAAGCCGCTCCGGCCCTGCGCGGCGCCATCCGCCAGGAGCCGCCACAGCTCGGCGAAGCTGGCGTCGAGGTCGTCGTAGTAGGCCGGCAGGGGCGCGCGGGTCATGCCGGGTCGCTCCGACGTCGCCGCTGCTCGCGGAAGATCAGCGCGAGGTTGCGCAGGTAGATGCCGGTGGACAGGCCCTGGCCGATGATGATCACCGGCTCCCGGCGCACGAAGCCGTAGACCAGGGTCATCAGGCCGCCCAGGATCGACAGGAACCAGAACGAGAGCGGCATCACGCTCCGGCCGGCGCGCTCGCTGGCGATCCATTGCAGGATGAAGCGGGAGCCGAACACCAGCTGAGCGATGATGCCGAACACCACCCAGAAATCGAGCCGGGTGACGAACACGTCGTAGAAATAGTCCGGCAGATCGTGCGCGAGCTGGATCAGCATCCGACATCCTGGTCTGCGGGCGTGGCGGTGTCGGGGGCGGCGATCTCGGCGGGTTGCGGGTCGGCGCGCTTGCGCCGGATCAGCCACCAGACCCCGGCGAGGTCGAGGAGCCCGACCCAGAGCCGGTCGAACAGGCCGTAATTCGAGACGCCGGTGAGCCGGGGCCGGTCGATCACGTCGTGGTGGACCACCGAAAACCCCTCGCGCACCACCAGGGCCGGCATGAACCGGTGCACGGCGTCGAAATAGGGCAGCCGGAGATACACCGCCCGGCGGAAGACCTTCAGGCCGCAACCGGTGTCCCGGGTGGCGTCCTTGAGGATGCGCCCGCGCACGCCGTTGGCGATGCGCGATTGCAGCATCTTGAAACGCCCGTCCTTGCGGCCGCGCCGCTGGCCCTGGGCGAGCCCGGCCTGCGGGCCCCCCGCCTCCAGGGCGGCGAGCAGGGCCGGGATGAAGGCCGGGTCGTTCTGGCCGTCGCCGTCCAGCGTCGCGATCACCGGCGCCCGCGCGGCTAGAACGCCGCTGCGCACCGCCGCGGACTGGCCGCCACTGCGCGCATGCCGCACCACCCGCATCCACGGACGGCCGGAGCGGGCCGCCGCCAGGGCCGCCGGCGTGCGGTCGGTCGAGCCGTCGTCCACGTAGATCAGCTCGAAGCCGAGCGGCGCGCAGGCGGCCGCGATCTCGGCCACCAGGGGGCCGATGTTGCCGGCCTCGTTCTTGACCGGCACGACGACGCTGAGGTTCGGGGCGCCGGTCACGGAGTCACCCCGTAGGCGGTCACGAAGACCCGCCGGCCGGTGTTGAGGTTGAAGCCCTCGACCTCGGCGAGCGGGGCGGGCGCGCCCCGCGCCACCGGCCAGGCGGCGTTGAAGTCATCGCGGTCCCGGGCCTCCACGAACAGCAGCCGGCAGCCGCCCGCCTCCAGGAACCGCCTGGCGGCAGCGCCGTCCGGCGGGAGGGCGAGATCGGTGCCGGCCAGGAACACCAGGCTCGGCTCCCGGTAGCCGAGGCTCGCGACCTGCGGGTTCGGGCAGCCCACGCGGTCACGCAGGGCGGCGAGCCGCGGCGAGACCTTCAGGGCCGGCAGGGAGCGTTGCGCCACGCCGAGTACCGCCGGCCCGAGCAGGCAGGAGGCGAGGATCCCGAGCACGAGGGCGCGCTCGGGCCTGCCGCCCGCGAAGGCCATCCAGGCGAGGATCGCCACCGCGCAGGCGGCGGCCAGCAGCGGCAGCGCGGCCCAGGGGAGCGTGTGGCTGTCGAGGCGCCACCCAGCCAGGCATAGGCCGAGCGTCAGCCCCACGGGGATCGCCGGCACCAACAGGGCGGTCGCCCGCGCCCCGCGCAGACGCGGATCGAGCGCGCCGCGGGACAGGGCCAGGGCGGTGAGGATGGCGAGCCACGGCATCAGCGGCAGGACGTAATGGGGCAGCTTGGTCGGCACCGCCTCGAAGATCAGCCAGGCCGGCAGGACGGATGCGATCAGGAACGCGAAGGCCGGCTCGCGCCGGGCGCGCCAGGCCAGCGGCAGGCTCATCGCCGCGAAGGCCGCGCCGGGCCAGAAGGTCGCGAAGAACGCCAGCGCGTAGGATCCGGGCGGGGCCCAGTGCCGCTCGGCCCCGCCGCCGACCTTGGCCAGCATGTCGTGACCCACCGCCTCAGCATAGAAGGCGCCGCCGCTCTTCCAGGCGATCGCCGCGAACCAGGGCGCCACCAGCAGCAGCGTGAGCGCCAGCCCCGCCCACGGCTTCAGCGCCAGGAGCCAGCGGCCCGAGCGCGCCACCACCGACAGGATCAGAGCCGGCAGCACCACGAACAGCGGCACCATCGGGCCCTTGATCAGGATGCCGAGCGCCATCCCGAGCCAGAAGGCGGGGAATACGGCGCGGCCCAGGACACGCGCCCTCCCTCCCCCCTCTGCGGGGGAGGGTGGCCCCCGAAGGGGGTCGGGAGAGGGGA
>NZ_VRVG01000156.1:0-11365 GCF_008040085.1 Methylobacterium sp. WL7
CAACAAGGGGGGCGGCAAGCCGGGCTCCGGAAAGCCGCCCGCCAAGAAGGCCTGAGCCGTGTCCGGACCGGGCCGGGCCTCCGAGGAGGGGCTGATCGCCCGCTACTTCGCCCCACTGGCCGGGCCGGGAGCGGACGGGCTCCGGGACGATGCCGCGACCCTGACGCCCACCCCCGGGCATGACCTCGTCGTCACCGCCGACGCGGTGGTGGCCGGGATCCACTATTTCCCCGACGATTCGCCGGCCTCGATCGCCCGCAAGGCGCTCGGGGTGAACCTGTCCGACATCGCGGCCAAGGGGGCGGTGCCGCGCGGCTTCCTGCTGACCCTGGCGCTCCCGGACGACTGGACGGAGGCGTGGCTCGCCGGCTTTTCCGGGGGGCTCGGGGCGGCGGCGGCCGAGGCCGGCTGCCCGCTGCTCGGCGGCGACACGGTGCGTTCCGGCGGGCCGGCCTTGATCGGGGTGACGGCGTTCGGCGAGGTTCCGAGCGGCGGCATCGTCCGGCGCGGCACCGCCCGGGTCGGCGACCGGATCTGCGTCAGCGGCACGATCGGCGACGCGGCGCTCGGCCTGCGGCTGCGCCTGGAACCGGACGCCGCCTGGGCGGCCGCCCTCGACCCGGCGCTGCTGGCGGTGCTGGCCGACCGGTACCTGCATCCGCGCCCGCGCATCGCCCTGGCAAACGCGATCCGCCGCCACGCCTCGGCCGCGATGGACGTGTCGGACGGGCTCGCCGGCGACCTCGCCAAGATGCTGGGCGCCGGCCGCAGCGCCCGGATCGCGGTGGGATCCGTGCCGCTGTCGGAGGCCGCGGCCCGGGCCTGCGCGGCGGATCCGGACCTGATCGACCCGGTCCTAACCGGCGGCGACGATTACGAAATTCTCTGCACCGCAGCTCCCGAGAAGCTCGACGCGCTCCGGGCCGAGGCGACGGAAGCCGGGGTCCCGCTCACCGCCATCGGGACCGTCACCTCAGGCGACGGCCCGCCCCGCTTCGAAATGGGCGATGGCGCTGCGCGCGTGTTCGCGGCTGGGTCGTTCAGCCACTTCTGAGGCGGGGCCCGGGCTGGTCCGGCCCAGCACGATGTGGGTCACCCCCTCGGGCTGGCGCCCGATCTGGCGGCGGACCTCGTCCATCATCCCGGCCGCCACGATCGGCATCCACAGGGCCAGGTCGCCGCTCGTCAGCGCGGCGCGGCCGGTGAGCGCCTCCTCCGGGCGGGGCGGCGTCGAGAAGGCGCGCTGCAGGATGTGCAGGAGGTCGCCCTGGACCGCCTCGGGCTGGGCCGAGACCCGCTCGGCGATCAAGAAGTGCACGGCCCCGGTCAACACCTCGATCGTCGCCGCCAGCTTGGCGACCTGGTCGCTGCTCATGTCCAGCCCCATCCGTTATACAACCGGAAGTAGAGAGCCGTATGGTTAACCGTGGGTTAAGGCCCCGCCTAGCTGCGAAGAATTCGGCGGTCGGGCGGCGCGGAGGCGGTCGGATCGGTCCAGACTTCGACGAACCGACACCTCGGACGCCGCTTCGCTGCGAAGAGCCTTCGCGGTCTGGGTCCGTATCCTGAAATGACGCAGTGCAGCATCGACATGATGCAGTGCCCATGCCGGGAAACGCGGCGTTTGCGCTCACCGGCGAAGTTTGGCAACTAGACTCCGCCCGATCACGCCATGCTCGGGCCGATTCTTATCCTTTGCTGAGACGGCTCACTGTCGCCGAACCGGTCTCCACTTCGGCGGTGGACGCGCTAAGACTTACCGACTGGGAAGGAATGCCCTGATTCGCGCACCACGTCCCATGGTCGTCCCGCGACGGCCAAGCGCGACACCGATCACAAGCCCCCGCCAGGCACGATAAGAACAAGGACGGTAGAGCATGATCCCCTTGGCTTTGATCATCGTGGGCGGGCTCTGTGCCGTCGCCTACGGCATCGTCACGATCCTCGACGTGATGCGGCGGGACGCCGGCACCCAGCGCATGCAGGAGATCGCCGCCGCCATCGCGGAGGGCGCGCAGGCCTACCTGAAGCGGCAATACCTCACCATCGGCGTGGTCGGATTGGTGCTGTTCGTGCTGCTGGCGGTGTTCCTCGGGATCAAGGTGGCGGTGGGCTTCCTGATCGGCGCGGTCCTGTCGGGGGCGGCGGGCTTCATCGGCATGAACGTCTCGGTGCGGGCCAACGTCCGCACCGCCCAGGCCTCCTCGGCCTCGCTGGGGGCAGGCCTCGACATGGCGTTCAAGTCCGGGGCGGTGACCGGCATGCTGGTCGCCGGCCTCGCGCTCCTGGGGGTGGCCCTCTACTACCTCTACCTCACCCGCGGCGCCGGGCTCGACCCGTCGAGCCGCGAGGTGATCGACGCGCTGGTGGCGCTCGGCTTCGGCGCCTCGCTGATCTCGATCTTCGCCCGGCTCGGCGGCGGCATCTTCACCAAGGGCGCCGATGTCGGCGGCGACCTCGTCGGCAAGGTCGAGGCCGGCATTCCGGAGGACGACCCCCGCAACCCGGCCACCATCGCCGACAATGTCGGCGACAACGTCGGCGACTGCGCCGGCATGGCGGCCGACCTGTTCGAGACCTACGCGGTGACCATCGTGGCCACCATGGTGCTGGCCGCGATCTTCTTCTCCGGCCCCACCGGCAGCGGCCGGGCGGTGCTCGAGCCGATGATGCTCTATCCGCTGGCCATCGGGGCGGCCTGCATCGTCACCTCGATCGCCGGCACCTACGCGGTGCGGCTGTCCGCCAACCAGTCGATCATGGGGGCCCTGTACAAGGGCCTGATCACCGCGGGCGTGCTCTCCGTGGTGGCGATCGCGATCGTCAACCTGACCCTGCTGGGCGGCTTCTCGACCGCCTTCACCACCTCCACCGGCGTGACCTTCACGTCGGGCGGGCTGTTCGGCTGCGCGGTGATCGGGCTCGCCATCACGGCGCTGATCGTGGTGATCACCGAATACTACACCGGCACCAACTTCCGCCCGGTGAAATCCATCGCGGACGCCTCGGTGACCGGCCACGGCACCAACGTCATCCAGGGCCTGGCGATCTCGCTCGAATCCACCGCGCTGCCGGCCCTCGTGATCGTGGCCGGCATCATCAGCACCCACGCGCTGGCCGGCCTGTTCGGCATCGCCATCGCGGTCACCGCGATGCTGGCGCTGGCCGGCTTCATCGTGGCGCTCGATGCGTTCGGGCCGGTCACCGACAATGCCGGCGGCATCGCCGAGATGGCCGGCCTGCCGCCGGACGTGCGCAAGTCCACGGACGCGCTCGACGCCGTCGGCAACACCACCAAGGCGGTGACCAAGGGCTACGCGATCGGCTCGGCCGGCCTCGGCGCCCTGGTTCTGTTTGCCGCCTACACGTCCGACCTGAACTACTTCATCGCGAATGCCAGCCCGACGCAGTACCGGTTCTTCCAGGGCGTCAGCGTCGATTTCTCCCTGTCCAACCCGTACGTGGTGGTGGGCCTGCTGCTCGGCGGCCTGGTCCCGTTCCTGTTCGCCGGCATCGCCATGACGGCGGTCGGCCGGGCGGCGGCCGCGGTGGTCGAGGAGGTCCGGCGCCAGTTCCGGGAGAAGCCCGGGATCATGCAGGGCACCGACCGGCCGGATTACGGCCGCGCGGTCGACATGCTGACCCGGGCGGCGATCAAGGAGATGATCGTCCCGTCGCTGCTGCCGGTGCTCTCGCCGATCGTGATCTTCTTCGTGATCCAGGCGATCGCGGGCAAGAGCCAGGCCTTCGCCACGGTGGGGGCGAGCCTGCTCGGCGTGATCCTCACCGGTCTGTACGTGGCGATCTCGATGACCTCGGGCGGCGGCGCCTGGGACAACGCCAAGAAGTACATCGAGGACGGCCACCACGGCGGCAAGGGCTCCGACGCCCACAAGGCGGCGGTGACCGGCGACACGGTCGGCGACCCCTACAAGGACACGGCCGGCCCCGCGGTGAACCCGGCGATCAAGATCACCAACATCATCGCCCTGCTGCTGCTGGCGGTGCTGGCGCATTATTGAGTCCTACGCGGTGGGAGATTCCGCACCCGTCAACTCATCCCTGTCCCCGGTGAGTCTGAGCCGTGGGTCCATCCGGTCATGCAAAACCCTTAGGATCACGACCTCGCGGGTGCGATCTGGCCCGTCCGCAACAGTGAAATAGAGTACGTGAGAAGCCCCCTGCCTCCGGCCGCTCGCAAAGGCTATCGGGAAGGATCGCAGGCCGGGGGCGAGGTCGGGCCTGTTCTTCGATGATGGTCGCTCGGGGAACTCCGCCACCAGGCCGACCGCCTTGTCGATCAGTGCCGCGTAGGTCTCCACTTGGCGCGGCCCGAACGCGATCAGGGTGTCCCGCAGAATCCGCTCGATATCCGCATCCGCGCGACGGGTAAGCCTATGGCGCACGACCGGCTGTCCGAAGGATGTCCTGGGCGATCTCGCGCGCGCTCTTGTCGCTGAACCGGCCGGCCTGCGCGTCGGCCAGCCCGGCGTCGATCTCGCGTTTTAGGATCGCGTGCTTCTCCTCCGCGACGGCCTTTTCCTGCTCAAGCAGACGCAGGCCGTCGCGCACGACCTCGCTCACCGACGTATAGCCGCCGGAGCGGGTCAGCTCGTTCACGAACGCCAACATCTCCGGCGTAAGGCTTACGTTCAGGGTGGCCATGGCCGTCCTCCGAGACCAGTAGGTGTTGGAGCCGTGCTGACATTGTCAAGGAAGGGAGGCCGCCTCTTGAAGGCGTCGCATGTTCGGACCGAGTGGTTTTTCCAAGACTCCGACTATCCGCCCCGCGTCGCCCTGACCTGCCCCGACTCACCACGCCCCCAAATCCAAAAAAAACCGGGATGATTCCGCCCCCCTGGGACGTGCGCTCGCGCACGGACCGAGCCCCCATGCTGCGCTGCACCCTGGCATCACCGCGCCGCGACGCCACCTCGGCGTTTGAGTTTCGGACGCGGCGTCGCCGCACCAGCACGAGGTATCCATGCCGTCCCTGCACGACCCGATCCGCATCGGCGCCATCGAGGCGAAGAACCGGATCTTCATGGCCCCGCTCACCCGCGGCCGCGCCACCCGCGAGCACGTGCCGACCCCGATCATGGCCGAGTATTACGCCCAGCGCGCCGGCGCCGGGCTGATCCTCACGGAGGCCACCGGCATCTCTCAAGAAGGGCTGGGCTGGCCGTTCGCGCCGGGGATCTGGTCCGACGCGCAGGTCGATGCCTGGCGGCCGATCGTGAAGGCCGTGCACGACCGCGGCGGCAAGATCGTCTGTCAGATCTGGCACATGGGCCGGCTGGTCCACCCGGACTTCCTGGGCGGCGAAAAGCCGGTCGCGCCCTCGGCCCTCGTCGCCCCGGACCAGGCGCACACCTATTCCGGCAAGAAGCCCTATGCCGAGCCGCGCGCGCTGGAGGTCTCCGAGATCCCGCGACTGCTCGCCGACTACGAGCGCGCCACCGCCAACGCCCTGGCGGCCGGCTTCGACGGGGTGCAGATCCACGCCGCGAACGGCTACCTGATCGACGAGTTCCTGCGCGACGGCTCCAACCACCGCACCGACCCGTATGGCGGCGCGATCGAGAACCGCGTGCGGCTCCTGCGCGAGGTGACCGATGCGGTGGCCGGCGTCGCCGGGCCGGAGCGTACCGGGGTGCGCCTGTCGCCCAACGGCGCGATCCAGGGCACCAACGATTCGAACCCGGAGCCCCTGTTCGTGGCCGCCGCCCAGGCGCTCGCCGACAGCGGCATCGCCTTCCTGGAGATGCGCGAGCCGGGCCCGGACGGGACCTTCGGCAAGGCCGACCACCCGCCGATCGCCCCGGCGATGCGCAAGGTGTTCCGCAACCCGATGATCCTCAACGCCGATTACGACGGGGTCAGCGGCCAGAAGGTGCTGGATGCGGGCGAGGCCGACGCGATCGCGTTCGGCCGGACCTTCATCGCCAACCCGGACCTGGTCGAGCGCATCGCCAAGGGCGCCCCGCTCGCCAAGGACGAGGCCGCGACCTGGTACAGCCAGGGGCCGCAGGGCTACACCGACTACCCGACGCTCGGCGAAGCCCGCGCCGCCTGATCGGCTTCAACGCGGTGCCGAGGCCTGCGCGACGGGCCCCGGCACTGACGGGCCCCGGCACTGTGGAAATCGCATGCGGAATGGGCGGCTGCCCGACAGCCCGTCACGGCGGCCGTGAAAACCTTAATCACCGGCCACGCCTATGCATCCGCCCGTCGCGCGCCTATGTGAGCGCGAGACCATGGATGTGCCGCCCCCCAATCCGCGCGCGGATCTCGAACCGACCGACCGGCGCTGGAGCAGAGCGGACCGGCTGGCGGAACTGCACGACCTCGCCATCCTCGATACCGAGCCGGAGCCGCTCTACGACGACCTCGTCCGCATCGCCGCCCATGTCTGCCGGGCGCCGGTGGCCCTGGTCAGCCTGGTCGACGCCGAGCGGCAATGGTTCAAGTCGGAATTCGGCCTCGGCCAGCGGGAACTGCCGATCGACTGCTCGGTCTGCGCCCACACGATCGAGGCCGGCGACTGCCTGATCATCCCGGATCTCGCCGACGACCCGCGCACCATCGACAACCCGCTGGTGACCGGCGGGCCGGGCTTCCGCTTCTACGCGGGGGCGGTGATCCGGGGCGCGCAGGGCATCCCGCTCGGGGCGCTCTGCGTCCTCGACCGGACGCCCCGGCCCGAGGGGCTCGACGCCGACCAGGCCGCGACGCTCACCGCCCTGGCGCGCCAGATCTCGACCTTGCTCGAGAACCGCCGGACCCACGCCCAGGTCGCCGCCCGGGAGGCCGAGATCGCCGCCAGCGAGCGTCGCTTCCGGGTGATGACGTCGGCGATGCCCCAGATGGTCTGGACCACCCTGCCGGACGGGTTCCACGACTACTACAACGACCGCTGGTACGAATTCACCGGCATGCCGTACGGCTCCACCGACGGCGAGGGCTGGAACGACGTGTTCCATCCGGACGACCAGGAGCGGGCCTGGACCCGCTGGCGCCATTCCCTCGAGACCGGCGAGCCCTACGAGATCGAGTACCGCCTGCGCCACCGCGACGGCGCCTACCGGTGGACGCTGGGCCGGGCCATGCCGATCCGCGACGCGGAGGGGCGGATCGAGCGCTGGTTCGGGACCTGCACCGACATCGACGACCTGAAGCAGGCCGAGGCCGAGGCGCGCAAGCTCGCCGCCATCGTGGAGACCTCCAAGGACTTCATCGGCCTCTTCACCCTGGACGGCGCCGTCACCCATCTCAACGAGGCCGCCGTGGCGCTGGTCGGGCTGCCCGACCTCGCCGCCGCCCGCCGGCACCGGATGGAGGATTTCTTCGGCGACGACAGCCGCCGGGTGCTGGCCGGGACGGTGATGCCGGCGGTTCGCCGGACCGGATACTGGGAGGGCGAACTGGCCTTCCGGCATTTCGGCACGGGCGAGCCGGTGGCGGTGCTCTACAACATCTTCCCGGTGCGCGACCCGACCGGGGCCGAGATCGGCTACGCCACCGTGACCCGGGACCTGCGCGAGACCAAGCGCGCCGAGGAGGCCCGCGACCTGCTGATCCGCGAGCTGTCCCACCGGATCAAGAACATCTTCGCGGTGGTGGGCGGCCTGGCGGCCCTCACCGCCCGGAGCGACCCGGCGGCCAAGCCGTTCGCGGCGGCCTTCCGGGAGCGGCTCGGCGCGCTCGCCCGGGCCCACGAATACGTCCGCCCCCATTCCCCCGACAGCGCCCCCGAAGTCGAGGGCCAGACCGTGCTCGGGCTGATGCGCCTGATCATGGCCGCCTACGAGGAGGACGGCCGGGCGCGGGTCGCGATCTCCGGGGACGATGCCGCGATCGGCGAGCGCACCGCCACCGCGCTCGCGCTGATCATGCACGAGCAGGCCACCAACGCGATGAAGTATGGCGGGCTCTCCACAAAGGCGGGCGGCGTCACGCTGAGCGGCCTGCGCGACGGCGCGCGCTACACCCTGACCTGGGCCGAGTCCGGCGGCCCTCCGGTGACGCAAAAGCCCTCCCGGAAGGGGTTCGGCACCGTGCTGGCCGAGCGCAGCGTCGCGGGCCAGCTCGACGGCGTGCTGGAGCACGATTGGGCGCCGGGCGGGCTGCTGATGCGGCTCAGCATGCCGCTGGCCAACCTCCGGCACTGAGATGGCGCGCAGCCCCGGCGGGGCCGGGCCCGCGCTCGTCGTGCTCGATTTCGACGGCACCCTCGCGGACAGCTTCGGCTGGTTCTGCTCGGTCCTGAACGGCGTCGCCGACCGCTACCGGTTCCGCCGGGTCGAGCCCCACGAGGTCGAGGCGCTGCGGCTGCAGGGCGCGCGGGCGATCGTGGCCGATCTCGGCATCCCGCGCTGGAAGCTGCCCTTCATCGCCCGGCACATGCACGCGCTGGCCGCCCGCGACGCCGGTGCGATCGCGCTGTTTCCCGGGGTGCCGGCGATGCTGGCCGACCTCGCGGCGGCGGGGATGCCCCTGGCGATCCTGTCGTCGAACCGCGCCGACACCGTCCGCCGGGTGCTCGGCCCCGAGAACGCGGCCCGGATCGACGCCTATGCCTGCGGCGCTTCGCTGTTCGGCAAGGCCCGGCGGCTGCGGGCGCTGCTGGCCCACCGGAAGGTCGCGCCGGAGCGGGCCCTGTGCATCGGCGACGAGGTCCGCGACCTGGAGGCGGCCCGGGCGCTCGGCTGCCCGTTCGGCGCGGTGGCCTGGGGCTACACCGACGCGGCCGCGCTGGCGGCGCTCCGGCCGGAATACCTGTTCGCCGAGCCGGCGGACATCGCCCGGCTGGTGCGACGACGCGAATTGGTCTGAGACAAGTCAGGGTTTCAAAAGGTCCGCGACCTTTTGCGGGTGCAGGGCAGAGCCCCGCTCCGGGTGCTCAGGGGCTTCGCCCCCGAACCCCGCCAAAGGGCTGAGCCCTTCGGAAACCCCTGACGCTCGTTCTTACAGGCCGCGGTTGGCGCCCGGGACGACGCTGGTGCCCTTGCCGGAGCCGAACGGCTCGTAGCGGGTCAGGCCGCGGAACAGCTGGCTGAGGAACGCGCGGTCGGCGCCGCTGGTCGGCGTGGTGCGCTCGATGAAGTCGAACACCCGGCCGTCCTGGAGGCCGTAGAGCGCCACCCGCTCCACCTTGAAGCCGGGGGTGAAGTAGACCGCCGTGACCTTCTGGTCCTCGACCTGCTCGCCCAGGAACATGATCGTCCGGCTGGTGTTCTGCGAGATGTAGTACCAGGACTTGTTGCCCACCGTGGAGACCGTCGACGGCGTGCCGAGGATCTGCAGCACCTGCTCGGGGGCCATGCCGGGCTTGATCGTGGCGAGCGCCGCCTGGTCGATCTGGTAGCCGTGGCGGAGCTCTTCGCCGACGCAGCCGGCGAGGCCGGCGCCCGCGAGGCCGATCAGGGCGAGGCGCGCAAAGGACTGGACGAGACGGCGCCGCATCGGGCCCCCAGAGAGCGTGTTGACGGACGAGCGACGCAGGCCGCCGCCGGTCCATGTCTCCGACGGCGCTTGCGCCTTGGGCGTGGGTTGCCGTACCGCGGGGATATGGCTTTGACAAGGCAAGCTTGGCCACACGCAGGCCGCCAACGCACCCGTGCTCACTCCTGCGGGGGAGGGTGGGCCTGGCGTCAGCGAGGGTCGGGAGAGGGGAGCGCCGTGGCCGGAGACGTCGCGACGGGAGCCACAAGCTGCGCTGTCGCGCTGCCCCTCTCCCCCTGCTGCGCAGAGGGGCTACGGGCGACACAGGTTTCGACCGTAGCCGTGATCATGCCGTGGGCGCAGAAGGCGCGGGTCCCCTCTCCCGTGCGGGAGAGGGACAGGGTGAGGGATACGACCTCTCCGGAAGGATCTGGTCCCTCACCCCAACCCTCTCCCGCACGGGAGAGGGGGCGCGGCGCAGCCTGCAACAACGCTTGTGCTTCAAACCTGTGTAGACCGTAGGCTAGAGGGGGGAGGGAGAGGCGCGTGTCGGCTTTGTTCTTGGCATCCTTCACGCCCGCGAGGCATCCATGATCGCCGCGCTGTTCCGGCGCGATGGCGCGCGCCGCCGCGCCGTCGAGGGGCTGCATGCGGCCATCAGCCTGGCGGCGCGCCGGCCGGGCCTCTACACGGGGCTCGCCGTGCCCGACACCGTGGAGGGCCGGTTCGAGGCCCTGTGCCTGCACGTGATCCTGGTGCTGCGCCGGCTCAACCGGCTGCCGGCCCCGGCGGCCGACGTGGCGCAGGATCTGGTCAACGCGGTCTTCACCCAGCTCGACGCCGCTTTGCGCGAACTCGGCGTCGGCGATATGGGCGTCGGCAAGCGGATGAAGAAACTCGGTGCCGCCTTCTACGGCCGGGCCACGGGCTACGATGCCGCGCTCGACGCCCGCGACGACGCGGCCCTGCGGGTGGTGCTCGCCCGCAACGTGCTCGGCGGGGAGGGCGACGCGGCGGGCCTCGCCGCCTACGTGCTGGCGGCCGATGCGGCCCTGGCCGGGGCCGACCTCGACGGGCTGCTCGGTGCCGGGCCGCCCTTTCCGGAGCCGGACGCGTTCGCGCCGGCCCCGACCGGAGACAGGACATGAGACACCGTACGGGCCCGGAGAGCGGGCCGCTTTCGCGCTGGGTCAACGTCGAGCGCCTGCCGCAGGGACGGGGCGCCGTCACCGTCGAGGCGAGCCAGGCCGAGTGCGACGCGCTCGCGGCCGACTTCAAGATCCCCGCCATCCGCGACCTGGTCGGCCGTTTCGACATCTCGGGCTCCACCAACCGGATGACCGTGACCGGCACGGTCGAGGCCGTGGTGACGCAGGTCTGCACCGTCAGCCTCGAGCCGTTCGAGGGCCCGGTCCGCGAGCCGGTGGAGGTCGTGTACACCGACACCGACCAGCTCGCCGGCACCGACGCCGAGGACGTCGAGGTGCCCGACCCGCTGGTCGGCGGCCGGATCGATTTCGGCGCGCTCACGGCCGAGTTCCTGGCGCTGGGCCTCGATCCCTATCCGCGCAAGCCCGGCATCGCGTTCGAGCCCGTGGTGGCGGGCGAGGATGCCGGCCCCTTCGACGCGTTGCGCCGGCTCCGCGACGGGGAGGAGTGAGGCGGACCGGCCTGGCGCTGTCAGCAGTCGGGTCGCTGCGCGAGAGGGAAGGATCGGGCGTTCGGTTTCCACCAAGAGGAATCTCCAATCCAATCCCCTCATCCTGAGGGGTCGGAGCGCAGCGGAGGCCTCGAAGGAGCCCTCCAGCCGGCCGCGCGATCCCTGGAGATCTCCTTCGAGGCTCGCTGCGCTCGTACCTCAGGATGAGGAGGGTGGACGGGATCGCTCGCAGAAGCAGAAGCCCCCGCAGAGCCCCAGCCC
>NZ_VRVG01000157.1:0-10995 GCF_008040085.1 Methylobacterium sp. WL7
GTGTCGGCGAGTGCCTTGCGCGGTGGCAAGAGTAGCGCGGCAGCACCAAGGCCCGCGATCAGGGCACGGCGGGAGACGCCGCTTCCCGCGTGACCACGGTTGAACTTCGGCTCATGCGAGTCGCGACCTACCCCCTCTCCCGTGCGGGAGAGGGTTGGGGTGAGGGACCAGGGTCTTCCGGAAAAGTCGTACCCCTCACCCTGTCCCTCTCCCGTACGGGAGAGGGGACCCGCGGCAGGTTCGGACGCGTGGGCTTCCAAGCGTTCGCCGAGCGGAGCAGGGTGGCCGTCGCGGGTCTCGAAATCGCTCACGACCCGCCCCCCGCCACCGGATGCAGGGCCACGTAGGTCAGCCGCGCCGGCGAGTACCCCGTGGCCCGGTGCAGGTCGTCGAAGGCGTGCGTGCGAGCGATCAGCCGGCCGGCCTTGCGCACCAGCGGATCGTTGGTCGGCTGCTCGAACGGGCGGCCGTTTCGGGTCCAGCGGATCGGCTCGGAGCCGGGATCGGGGCTGGTGATCATCGCGATGGTCGGGTGCGCGGGGCCGCCATGGGCGTGGATCCGGTGGCCGGCGGCGTCGTCGTCGAACAGCAGCCGGGTCAGGCCGCGGGCTTGCGCCTCAACGACCCGGCGTCCCTGGGCGACGTGGTCGTCGAAGAACGCCACCGTGACGGCGGGATCGATGCCCGACCAATCCACCGTGGACCAGTCGGCGGTGCTGTAGCGCGCCTGCGGGTCGCGGTATTGCAGCCCGGACAGGTCGGGATCGTGACAGAAGATCTTGGCGCTCGGGCGCGCCATGCGGATCACCCAGGTGGTGAGCCCGCGGAACACCCCGGATTCGATGACGACATCCGGCTTCAGCGACCGCATCGCCACGTAGAGCTGGAGCGCGCCGTTGAAGCCGCTGCCGCCCCGGCGCTGCCGGACCGGGGCGGTGGGGATCAGCTCCCAGAACTCCCGGACCCAGTCCAGGAGATCGCCGTCCGGCGCGAGGCCGGCGGCGGAAAGATCCCGCTCCAGGATCGCGGCGGCCGATTCGAGCAGGATCGTCACCTCCCGCGGCGAGGTCGGGCGGTGGCTCCAGTCGGGGGCGGCCGGGACGAGGTCGTAGCCGAGGCGGTCGAACAGCGGCGACAGCACCTTGCGGCGCAGCCGTTCGAGCATCACGGGCGGGCGGCCCTGCATCACGCGGCCTCCGCGTCCTGGGCGGCGCCGAGCCGGACCCGGTGGCCCGCCTCGATCTCCCGCATCGCGCCGGCCTCGTCGGGGCCGAGACGGTAGGGCTCCGCCCAGCGGGTCGGGTCGTTCTGGTCGCCGGTGATCGCGGCGAAGTCGAGCGGGCGGTCGAGGCTCGGGTCCGGCACGGCGGCGAGCAGCGCCCGCGTGTAGGGATGGACCGGGCGGCGGAACAGGGCGGCGCGGGGCGCCTCCTCGACGATCCGGCCCCGGCACATCACGCTGATCGTATCCGCCATGTAGTCGATCACTGCCAAGTTGTGGGAGACGATCAGGTAGGACAGCCCGAGGGCCGCTTGCAAATCCTTGAGTAGGTTCAGGATCTGCGCCTGCACCGAGACGTCCAGCGCCGAGACCGGCTCGTCCAGCACCAGCAGGCTCGGCCGCGGCGCCAGAGCCCGGGCGATGCCGATCCGCTGGCGCTGCCCGCCCGAGAAGGCGTGCGGGTAGCGGCTGAGCCCGCTGGCCTCCAGGCCGACCATCGCCATCAACTCCCGGCAACGCGCGCGCCGCTCGGCGGTAGGCACGCCGTGGATCTCCATGGGCTCGGACAGGATCTGCCGCACGGTCATGCGCGGATCGAGCGACGCGTAGGGATCCTGGAACACGAATTGGACCGTGCGGCGGTAGGCGAACAGCGCGTCGCCGGAGAGCTTATGGACGTCCCGCGGGCCGCTCCCGTCATCGAACAGGATCTTGCCGGAATCGGGCGGCAGCGCCCGCATGATCATCTTCGAGACCGTGGTCTTGCCCGAGCCGGATTCGCCGACCAGCCCCAGGGTCTCGCCGGCCGCGAGGCTCAGCGACACGTCGGAGACGGCACGGACGATCCGGGGCTTCTGCCACAGGCGCCCGGCCCGCAGGGTGAAGCTCTTGCTGACGCCCTCGACCCGGAGCAGCGGCCCGGCGGGCTGCGCCGGCTTTTGGACCGGTGGGATCTCGGCGCGCGCCGGGCGGATCGGGGTCAGGCGCTCGCCCGGCGCCATGTCGAACCGCGGCACCGCGTGGAGCAGAGCCCGGAGATAGGCGTGGCCGGGCGCCCGCATCAC
The DNA here is from genome assembly GCF_008040085.1 of Methylobacterium sp. WL7. Lineage (NCBI taxonomy): Bacteria > Pseudomonadati > Pseudomonadota > Alphaproteobacteria > Hyphomicrobiales > Methylobacteriaceae > Methylobacterium > Methylobacterium sp. WL7. Next base: position 2,287 of record NZ_VRVG01000157.1, read on the forward strand.
GGTCTCGCGCGGGCCGGCCTCGACAAGGCGGCCGCGGTACAGCACGGCGACATCGTGGGCGATGTTGGCGACCACCCCGAGATCGTGGGTGATCAGCAGGATCGCCATGCCGGTCTCGTCCTGGAGCCGGGCCAGCAGGGCGAGGATCTGCGCCTGGGTGGTGACGTCGAGCGCCGTGGTCGGCTCGTCGGCGACCAGGAGGGCGGGCTCGAGGATCAGCGCCATGGCGATCATGGCGCGCTGGCGCAGGCCGCCGGACAACTCGAACGGGTAGGTCTTCAGGGCGCGTTTCGGGTCCGGGAAGCCGACCCGGGCCAGGGCTTCCTGCGTGCGCGCGTCGGCCTCCCGGCGGTCCGCACCGGTGTGGATGCGCAGGGCCTCGCCGATCTGGTCGCCGATCGTGTGGAGCGGAGACAGGCAGGTCATCGGCTCCTGGAAGATCATGGCGATCCGCTGTCCGCGGATCGCCCGCATCGCCGATCCCTCGGTGTCCAGCCGGGCGATGTCGATCTCCGCCGGCCCGTCGCGGAACAGGATCTGTCCGCCGGCGATCGCGGCCGATCTCGGCAGGATGCCCATGATCGCCTGGGCGGTCACCGACTTGCCGGAGCCGGATTCGCCGACCAGCGCCAGGGTGCGCCCGCGCATCACGTCGAGCGACAGGCCGTGCAGCGCCGCGAACGGTCCCGTCTCCGTGCGGAAGGTGACCGCGAGGTCGCGGATGGACAACAGCGGGCTCAACCTGTCCTCGCAGCGGGTGAGACCGGAAGATTAGATGCCGCAGCGCCGGTTTCCACCATGGCACCGGAAAATAGGCTTTGGGGATCGAGACATGTCACGGCCGGATGGTCGCGGAGGACCGCGAGCAGGTCGGCCACGAAGGCCCAGATCGCCGCGTCGTGGACGCGGTGGTGGCTGAGCAGGCCGACCGGGCGGGACGGATCGCGGGTGATGCCGGCGGCGAGGTCGCGCAGCAGGTCGTCGGGGTCGCGCACCGAGCGGGTGCCGCGCCAATCGATGGGGTCGAGGGTGGCGTCGGCCCGGACGAGCCCCGGGATCGCCGGTCCCGGCACCGCCGAGAGCCCGCGATAGCCGAGCCCCGGCAGGGCGGCGGCGAGGTCCGGGGCGAACCGGTTCCAGGGCGGCACGAAGACCGGCAGCAGCAGCGCCTCCGGCAACCGCTCCCGGGCAATCCGCAACCCGGCGGCGGCATCCGCCACGCGCGCGTCGAGCGGGCGGTGCGGGCCGAACTCGGCGGCCTTCTCGCCCGGGGGGGCGTGATCGTGGTGGGCCAGTCCGTGCACGGCGACGCGCACGGCCTTCGCCGAGGCCAGCCGTACCCCGAGGGACGGCTCGATCCCGCTCGGGATCGCGGCGAGCAGGAGCGGCGCGTCGTGCGCCTCGGCCAGGGCGATCAGCCGGTCGAGGGCAGGGGTCGCCGCCACGACATCGTCGTCCCGCCACCAGAACCGCACGCGCCGGCCACTTGCGGCGGCTTCGTCAAGAGCTTCTCGCAGGGCGGTAACGCCCAACCGCGCGCTCTCCCTCCCCCCTCTGCGGGGGAGGGTGGCCCCCGAAGGGCGTCGGGAGAGGGGAGCAACGGTGCAGGATGAGGCGATGGCCTTCACACAGGCTCCGCTGTGTCCTGAAGCCGGGTTCCCCTCTTGCGGGACTTCGTCCCGGCCCGACCCCTGCTGACGCAGGGGCCACCCTCCCCCGCGGAGGGGGGAGGGTGCGCGCACCTGCCCTTCCGGACCAGAATCTGCCGGGACCGGCACGGTACCAAAGTGAGAGGTGTGACCGTCGTAGCCCGCAGAGGGGGGAGGGTAGGGAGCGCGTGGGTGGCCGCCCTTCTGATCCCCGGAGGCGGCGAGGCTCACGGAGCCATCCGCGACATGCCCCCTCTCCCGTGCGGGAGAGGGTTGGGGTGAGGGGACAGGTCCTTCCGGAGCAGTCGCACCCCTCACCCTGTCCCTATCCCGCACGGGAGAGGCGACCCGCGCTTTGATCGGCACCGCGAGCGCCCGCAACAGATCCTCGACGATCGCGACCGTCCGCGCCGTCCCGCCGAGATCGATTCCGTGCGGCCCCGGCGGCGTGGCTCGGAGCTGTGCGTCCACCGCGTGCAGGAGCGTCTCCGCGCTCAGCGCGGCTTCCGGCAGCACCCGGGCCAGCCCCCGGGCGGCGAGGCATTCCGCGCGCAGCCGCTGCTCGGTCTCGCCGCCGGCCTCGAACGGGACCAGCACCGCCGGGGTCGCGGTCGCGAGGAGGTCGAGGGCGGTGTTGTAGCCGCACTGGCTCACCGACAGGGCCGACCCGGCGAGCAGGCTCCGGTAATCGGGCCGGGCGCGCCCGATCGTGCCCGCCGGCAGGCCGCGGCCGATCGCGGCGAGGTCGGGGTCCGGCACGCCGTGCCCCGCCAGGATCCGCCAGCCGAGCGACGGGCGCAGCCGGGCCGCGTCCGCGGCGGCTCTCAGGAGCCCGAGGCCCGCCGGCCCGGACCCGGCCGCCACAAGCACGCCCGCGCGCGTCGCCGCCGGGACCGCCGGGGAACCCTCATCGACGTAGCCGGTGTAGCGGATCTTGCCCGCGGTTCCGGCATCGAGCGGCCAGGAGGCGTCGAGCGGCACGAGGGCCGGATCGCCGTGAACCAGCACGGCATCGTAGAGACGCGCGACCCGCTCATGGACCGCGCCGATCCGCTCCGGCTTGGCGGAGGCGACCAGGATGTCGCGCAGGGAGGCCAGCACCAGCGGGCGCGGCCGACGCACCTGCGCCGCCTCCACCAGGGCCAGGAACTCGGCGGCCAAGGCCCGGCGGCCGAACGGGAACAGCTCGGTGATGACCGCGTCGGGGGCGAAATCCGCCAGGGCGTCCAGCATCAGGGCGCGGCGGCGCGCGAACAGGGCTGGATCGGCCGGGCTGCCGTCCGGTCCCAGGGGCCGGGCGAAGTCGGTGCCGGCGACGTGGAGCGGCGGCAGCTGCACCAGGCGGACATCGCCCAGCCGCACCATCGGGGCCGGGACGCCGCCCGAGACCAGCAGGGCGTCGTGGCCGGAGGCCGCGAAGGCGCGCGCCAGAGCGGCCGCGCGGGTGAGATGCCCGGCGCCGAGGAGATGCGTGACCGCGATCAGGACCCGCACGGGGCCATGTCCGGTTGGCGGGTCCTCACCGGTGCGGTGAGGCCCGCGGAGGCGCGCAGGGCCTCGGCGATCAGGTCGATGGCGGCGTCTTCGGAGAAGTCCTGAACCAGCCGCACCCGGGCGGCGGCGCCGAGCCGGAGCCGCAGGGTCGGGTCGGCGCACAGCCGCGCCAGGGCCGCCGACAGGGCCGCCGGGTCGCCCGGGGGGACCAGGATTGCGTGGGTGCCGTCGCTCAGGAATTCCGGCGTGCCCGCGAAGGCGGTGGCCAGGATCGGCAGCGCCTGGCTCGCGGCCTCCATCAGCACGTTCGGCAGCCCGTCCCGGTCGCCGCCCGGCGCGGGCTTGGTCGGCAGAACGAACAGGTCGGCCGCGCGCATCGCGTCGATCACGGCGGGCTGCGCCTGGGCGCCCCGGAAGGTGATTCTGTCCGAGAGCCCGAGCGCGCGGATCCGGGCTTCGAGCGGATCGCGCAATGCGCCGCCGCCGATCAGGTCGAGGTGCCAGTGCAGGCCCGGGGGCAGGGCCGCCAGCGCGTCGATCAGGTCGTCGTGGCCCTTCTTGGCGACCAGCCGGCCGACGCAGAGCAGCCGCAGCGGCTCCGCCGGATCGGTCCCGTCGCGGGGCTCCCGCGCCGGCGGCGGGGCGGGAAAGCGCGCGAGGTCGAGGCCGTGATAGGCCAGCCGCGTCCGGTCCGGCGCCAGGGCGTCGAGGCGGCCGAGCCCGTCGCGGGTGCAGGTCACCCCCCAGGCCGCGTCGCAGAGCTTCTCGGTGAGCTCCCAGGCCGGCGTGGTCCAGATGTCCTTGGCGTGGGCGGAAAAGCTCCAGCGCCGCCCGGTGAGCCGCGCGGCGTAGCGGGCGACGCTCGCCGGCGTGTGCAGGAAATGTACGTGGATGTGGCCGACCGCGGCCGGCAGCTCGCGCGCGAGAACCAGCGCCTGCCCGAGCCGGCGCAGCCGCGAGGCCGATGGGTCGCGGGCCAGGTCCCGGGCGAACAGGACGAGCAGGGCCGGGAAGCGCCGACGCGTCAGGGCCGAACCGAGCCCGCCCAGCACCCGCAGGGGCGCGTCGCGCAGATATTCGGGCAGGTAGGCGGCCGGTGCCCGGATCGCCGCGTGCATCGGATGGCGGGCCCGGTCGGTGGGCCGGCGCAGGGACCAGATCTCCAGGGACAGGCCGCGCCGCTCCAGCGCCAGCAGCTCCTGGGCGATGAAGGTCTCGGAGAGGCGCGGATAGCCCTTGAGCACCACCGCGATGCGGGTCTCGGTCACGAATAGGCCCGCGCGCGGGTCCGCAACGCGTCCGGCGCGGCCAGGGCCCGGACCCGGCGCGCGACCGCGTCGAGCCCGTCGAGCAGGCCGGGGACCAGCACCCGCGACGGCTCGCTCTGGTCGGGCAGGGCGCGCGCGGCCGTCGGCCTCCAGCAGGACCCGGGCGAGGCCGAGCTGTTCGGCCGCCAGCGCGCGGATCGCCTGCTCCCGGCGGGGCTCGGTCCGGGGCACCAGGATCGCCCGCAGGTCGAAGGACAGGATCTCGCAGAAGGTGTTGTAGCCGCCCATCGCGACGACCCCGGCCGCCTTGCGCATGAGGAACTCGATCTGGCTGTCGAAGGTGATCGCCGCGATCCGGCCCCCGAGCCGGTCGATCCGGGCCGTGAAGCCGTCCCGGGTGGAATCGTCGAGGAACGGCCCGAAGGCGATCAGCGCGGGCAGGGGGATGCCGGGATCGGTCTCGTAGGCGGCGATCACCCAGTCGATCAGCGCCGCGCCGTCGCCGCCCCCGCCGGGCGTGACCAGCACGAACGGCGCGCGGGCCAGGGCCGGCTCCTCGCGCCCGGCCTGCATCGCCGGGACCTCCCGGCGGAGATAGCCGGTATAGATCAGCCGCCGGGCGATCCGCGCGGCCATCTCGGGCTCCATCGGCAGGGCCGCCAGGGGCTCGTGGATGCGGCTGAGGCCGTAGACCCAGATCTCGTCGTAGAACCGCGCCATGATCTCGGCGGCGCCCTTGCGCTCCCATTCGGGCACGAGGCGGTCGGCGTCGTCGAGCACGTCGCGCAGGCCGAGCACCAGGCGCGTGCCCCGGGCCGCGGCGCGCTCCAGCACCGGCATCAGCTCGCCGTGGAAGCCCGCCGGCTCCTTGTCCACCAGGATCAGGTCCGGCTCGAAGCTCGCGTCTGTCCGGCCGATGATCGCGGTGCGCTGTGCCACGGTGCTGGCGAGCGGCGTGGTGCCGTCGAGGCTCGCGTATCCGCCGTCGCCGAACTTGGTCACCGGGGGCAGCCGCACGGTGTAGACCCCGGGCGCGAAGGCGTAGCAATCCACCACCGGGGAGCCCGAGATGATCATCGCCCGCGCCCCGGGGCTGCTGGCCACGATGGCGTTGGCGATCGCCCGCGAGCGCCGCAGGTGGCCGAGCCCGAACGTGTCGTGGCTGTAGATCAGGATCCGGGGGGCGGGGGAGGCCTCGTCCGGTCGCATCGTCATCGCCGCCCCCGTTGACGGCGCGAATGTCGCAGCCGCGCTCGTCTCGCACAAGCCGCAGCGTTCGGCAAACCCCGCCGTTAACGGCGCCGGAACCGCCGTCGCCTAGAAGTGGCGGCCAGCACCCCGCCGAAGGCCGCCATGTCCGCGCCCACCCCGATCGAGGCGCCGGCGTCGCGGTTCGCGGCGCTCCGGGCCGATCTCCTGGACCTCGTCGGCAGCGACGCGCGGCTCCTCGCCTTCGCCCGGCGCGCCGCCCGGGTGCTGGTGCCGCTGACGCTCCTCATCGTCGCCATCGTGTTCGGCACCGGCCCGGAGCCGCGCCGCAACTGGTACGGCGACATGCTGGGCAACGATTTCAGCCAGATCTGGGTGGCCGGCCGGTCGGCGCTCGAGGGGCGGGGCGGCGAGCCCTACGATCTCCCGGTCCATCTCGCGAACCTGAAGGCCGCGTTCGGGCCGGACTGCCGGTTCGCGTGGCACTACCCGCCGGTGTTCCTGATCCCGGCCGCCGCCTTCGCGACCCTGGAGCCGCAGCCGGCGTTCTGGCTCTGGACCGCCCTGTCGCTGGCGGTCTTCGCCGGGACGATGCGGTTCGCCGCCGGCCGGCGCGACGCCGCCTGGATCGCGCTCGCCCATCCGCTGGTGTTCTGCAACCTCACCTACGGGCAGAACGGCCTGTTCACGGCCTCGCTCCTGACCCTCGGGGCGCTGCTGGTCGACCGCCGCCCCTGGCTCGCGGGCCTGTGCTTCGGCCTGCTGGCCTACAAGCCGCACTTCGCCGCCCTGGCGCCGTTGCTGCTGCTGATCACCGGCCGCGGCACCTGCCTCGCGGCCTGCCTGGGCACGGTGCTGGCCCTGTGCCTCGCCGCTTTGGCCCTGTTCGGCACCGCGCCCTGGATCGGTTTCCTGGGGACCCTGTCCGAGACCAACCGCATCATCCTCCAGCAGGCGGCCGCCGGGCTCGAACTCAACGCCAGCGCGTTCGGGGCCGTCCGGCTGCTGGGCGGCCCGATCGCCGCCGCCTGGGCGCTGCAGGCGCTGGTCGCCGCCCTGGCCCTCGCCCTGGCGATCCGCGCCTGGACGCTCCCGGCCGCCCCCGACCTGCGGGCCGCCGCCCTCCTCGCCGCCGCGCCGCTGCTCTCGCCCTACCTGCCGGTCTACGACCTGGTCCCGCTAGTCCCGGCGACGCTGCTGCTGGTGCTGGCCGCGCATCGCGCCGGCGGCCTGCGCCGCCACGAGCGCGCGCTCCTGCTGGCGACGCCGCTGTTCGCGCTCCTGCGCGAAGGCGCAGGCCTGACGGGATTCCCGCTCGGGCTGGCGCTGGGCCTCGCGACCCTGGCCTGCATCGCCGACCGGATCCGCCCGTGGGGATTTTCGGGCGGACGCCGGTCCGCTCCGGCCTGAATTTTTGGACCGTCCCTGAACGCCTCTCGCCGTCATGGCGAGCGCGGCGAAGCAACCCAGTGCGGCGCGCGATCTCCGAATGTGGCGTTTCCCGAGGTTGTTTCGCTGCGCTCGCAATGACGGTGCGGCGTCCTTCTTGACGCCGACGCCACGTCGTGCCCCGATGACATCAAGTCCTCAGATTGCTATCGCGCCACGCTGCTTTGAAAATCATCCCTTTGGCTCTCATGCGCCAAGATTATCCGAGAATTTTACTCGGCCTAAGCTTGGACGTGTCTTATTGATAGCCAAAAAATATTCGCGGGAGAATCACCATGTTTTCGGCGCTCCTGAGATACGTCGGCAGTTCCTCCCGCTCCCACGCGGGGGCGGCGAAATCGGCCACGCCGACAAGCTGGGATCGACACGCCAGGGGGACATCCACGCATTCGACCACCGCGACGAACCCGGGCGAGAAATCCGCCTCCCAGGTCGCCGTCGAGGCCCGGAAATTCCTGGATGCCGGCTATCGGAAGCTGGGCAAGGCGGCCGATGCCGGCACCTCGGACCAGGATTGGCACGGCACGATCCGCATCCAGATCCTGGACCGTCGAGCCCTCTACGCCATCGCCACCGATCACGGCGGCCTGTTCTCGAATACGGAGGTCAAGGCGGCGAAAGCCGAAATGGCGTCGATCGAGGCGCGCGCGACCAAGGCTGCCGACCCCCGCGGCACCGAACCGGCGGCGGCCGCCAAGGCGACGGTCGCCGTCCTGGACGGAGCCGGCCCGGAGGAGATGGCCTCCCTCGACTGGGCGCAGAAGCGCGCTGCGGCGCAGGTCCGGTATCAGGGCCTCGCGACAGCACAGCACAAGGGACGGGCGGCATCGAGCGTCGAGACCGGCAACCCCGTTGTCGATCACTTCGTCAAAGCCTGGGGCGAGTTCGAGAAGGCGAAGGCCTACGCGCACGAGGGCGCATCGGTCCATGTGGAGGACATGCCGTCGTGGTCGAAGGGCGTCTCGCTCTGGAAGAGTTTCTACGCGCCGCAGGCGAAGGCTTTGGGGCGACTCTGATCGCGTCTCGATCGATCCAAGATCCCACCCACCACATCGTCTTGAGGTGCTGCGCAGCAGCCTCGAAGGAGGCGTCCAGGAATCGCTGAGCTATCTGGAGCGCTCGTTCGAGGCGTCGGCTTCGCTGCTCAGAGGCTGTAAGTCTTTCGATTCATCACTGGCGACATACGATGACGCTGCAGCAGTCCTTCGGAGATTCATCCAAGCTCGCGATCGCTAATGGGAACGTCCGCATCCCGAAGGTTTGGGCCCGAGGTCGATGACGGGCCGCGACACGCCCCCTCTCCCGTGCGGGAGAGGGCTGGGGTGAGGGATGCGACCTCTTCAGAAAGACCTGATCCCTCACCCTGTCCCTCTCCCGCACGGGGCTGCCGGATTCACACATCGGGATTGTTCGCTGACAAGACTTTGAAACACGACGCGTTTCCCCTCCCCCTTGTGGGGAGGGGCCAGGGGTGGGGGTGGTGCCGGATGAGGCACAACGGTGCCTTCTGAACCACCCCCACCTCCAAATCCTCCCCACAAGGGCAGGGCTATCGCATTTGGCTGATGAGGCTGAGCAAGTATGTGTCGTTCCATGCGGCGCGCTTGATTTTGGCGCGGATGGATCCCTTCGCGGTGTCG
>NZ_VRVG01000158.1:0-10568 GCF_008040085.1 Methylobacterium sp. WL7
CCCGTCCGCCCGTTCACCCCTTCCCCCCGAAGCGATCCGTGCTACAGGCCCCGATCTTCTTGAGGACGGGGGGTCGGCATGGCCCAGATCGCGAGCATGACCGGGTTCGCCCGGGCGGCGGGCACCACCGGGGCGGTGCAATGGGCCTGGGAGGTCCGCAGCGTCAACGGGCGCGGGCTCGACGTGCGCGTCCGGGTGCCGGCCGGCCATGACGGCCTCGGCGAGACCGCGCGCGCGGCCCTGCAGAAGACCCTGTCCCGGGGGCAGTGCCAGCTCACCCTGACGCTGACCAAGCCGGAGACGACGGCCCGGGTGCGGATCAACGAGGCCCTGCTGGCGAGCCTCGCGCAGGCGGTCGCCCGGGTGCCGCTGCCCGAGGGCGTGGCGCCCGCGACCCTGGACGGGCTGCTTGGCGTGCGCGGGGTGATCGAGAGCGACGACGAGGCGGCCTCGATGGAGACCGAGGCGTTCGCCCGGGACCTCGCCGAGGGCGTGGTCCGGGTGGTCGCCGACCTGGTCGAGGCCCGCCGGGCCGAGGGCCGCCAGCTCGCCGACATCGTCACCGCGCAGGTCGACCGGATCGCGGCGCTGACCCAGGCCGCCGAGGACAACCCGGCGCGCAAGCCCGAAGCGGTGCGGGCCCGGCTGGCGGCCTCCATCGCGGCCCTGGGCGGGACCAACCTCGATCCCGAGCGCCTGCACCAGGAGGCGATGCTGCTCGCCGGCAAGGCGGATGTGCGCGAGGAACTGGACCGGCTGCACGCCCACGTGGCCAGCGCCCGGGAGTTGCTCGCGGCGGGCGGCGCGATCGGCCGGCGCCTGGATTTCCTGGCCCAGGAGTTCGGCCGCGAGGCCAACACCCTGTGCGCCAAGGCCAACGACATCAGCCTGTCGCGGATCGGCCTCGACCTCAAGGCCGTGGTCGAGCAGTTCCGCGAGCAGGTCCAGAACATCGAATGAGTTTTCGGGACCTGAGGGATGCGGATGGATATCGCGACGGAGCCACGCGGATGAGCGGACCGGCCAACAACGTCTCCGACACGATCGCGCGGCGGGGCTTGATCCTGATCCTGTCATCGCCCTCGGGGGCGGGCAAGACCACGCTGACGCGGGCGGTCGCGCAGGATCCGGCCTGGGCGCTCGACCTGTCGATCTCGGTCACCACCCGGTCGCGCCGTCCCTCCGAGATCGACGGGCGGCACTACCACTTCATCGACCGCGAGGCGTTCGAGGATTTGCGCAGCCGCGACGACCTGCTCGAATGGGCCGAGGTCCACGGCAACTATTACGGCACGCCCCGCCGGCCGGTGGAGAAGGTTTTGGGCTCGGGCCGGGACATGATCTTCGACATCGACTACCAGGGCACCCGCCAGGTCCGGGCCAAGCTCGCCCAGGACGTCGTGACGGTGTTCATCCTGCCGCCCAGCATGGCCGAGCTGCGCCAGCGCCTGGAACGCCGCGCCGAGGATTCGGCCGAGACGATCGAGAAGCGCCTGGCCAACGCCCGGACCGAGATCCAGCGCTGGAGCGAGTACGACTACGTCATCGTCAACGAGGACCTGCAGGACGCCTTCCGGGCGCTGCAGGGCATCCTGTCCGCCGAGCGGCTGAAGCGGGCGCGCCGGACGGGTCTGGCGCAGTTCGTCGACGGGCTGCTGGCGGAGGCGGACGCCTGAGGGATCGCGATGGCGGTGGCGATACCGCTCACGCCGTGATCGTGAAACACGCGCCCGGGTTGTTGGCCACGTCGAGCCGGGCGTTGATCTGGTCGAGCATCGCCCGGATCAGCTTCATCCCGAGGCCGGTGCCCCTGCCGCGCACCTTGGCGTCGGCCCAGTCGTCGGGCAGGCCGGAGCCGTCGTCGCAGACCCGGAGCTGGACCTCGCCGGGGCCGGAGGCCGAGACGCTGACCTCGACGCGGCCGCCGCCGGCGGGGTTGGCGGCGTACTTGAAGGCGTTGGTGACGAGTTCCGTGGCGATCAGCGAGAGCGCCACCGCCTTGCGGTAGGGCACCATCAAGCCGGGCTCGGCCGAGAGGTCCACGGCATGGCCCTCGCCGGCCAGCCCCGCCAGGTCGTTGCACAGGTTCTCGATGGTCTGGCCGAGATCGACCTCGTCGAAGCGCTCGGCCTGGTACAGGCTGTCGTGCACGCGGGCGACGCTCATCACCCGGGCGGAGGTGTCCGCGAAGGCCTGGCGGGCGTCGGGGTCGGCGATCTGCCGGCGCTGCATCTGCAGGAAGGCCGAGACGATCTGCAGGGAGTTCTTGACCCGGTGGTCGATCTCCCGGGTCAGCAGGTCCTTCTGCTCGAGCAGGCGCTCCTTCTCGACGAGCAGGCTGGTCAGCTCGTCGATCTTGCGGCGCTGGCGCAGCACCACGCCCTCCACCGCCTCGGCCAGCGAGCGGGAGAGTTGGACCTGCCAATCGGCCCAGGCGGCGGCGTAGCCGGTGCGCTCCTCGACCCAGCGCTCGAACGAGCGGCGCGGCAGTAGGGCGACCGGGCCGCTGCCGGCGAGCACCGGTTTGCGCGGGTCGCCGCCCCAGGTCACGGTGCTGGGCACCTCGGGCCGGAACCAGACCAGCAGGGTCTCGCGCGATTCGTCCACGAAGGCGGCGAGCAGGCCGCTGGCGATCTCCCGGTACGGGGCCGCCTCCGGGTACGCGGCGGTGAAGCTGTTGCTGCTGTAGCCGGTCTCGCCCGGCGGCAGCGCGTCCCGCAGCCAGCCGGCGATCCGGGCGACCACAGCGGGGGGCGGCGCCCGCCCGATGAGGGTGACCCGCTCGCCCGCCACGATGCCCGCGCCGGTGGCGCTGAACAGGTCGAGCAGGGTCGTCGTGCCGCCGGTGAGGGAGGTCACGAAGTCGTCGGACCGGGTCAGTCCGCGCACCAGCCGGCCCTCGACGCCGAGATGGGCCTGCCGCTCCTCCCAGAGCCGGCGCGACTCGATCTCCTGCACCCGCATGGCGAAGGCGTCGGTGAGCACGGTGGCGGCCGAGCGCGTCTCGGGCGTCACGTAGTGCGGGCGACGGTGATGGCCGATCATCAGGCCCCAGAGCCGGCCCTCGACCATGATCGAGATCGACATGGAGCCGTTCACGCCCAGGTTGCGCTGGTACTCCAGGTGGATCGGCGACAGCGTGCGGTGCTGGGCGAAGGTCAGGTCGATCGGGCCGTTGCCGGCGCCGGGGGCCGCCACCAGCCCGACCGGCACGCTGTCCCGGTCGATCACGAACCGGTTCTTGGCCCTGGTGTAGAGCGCGCGGGCCTGGGCGGGGATGTCGGAGGCGGGGAAGCGCAGGCCGAGCAGGCTGCGCGACCAGCCCGGCACCTTGTCCTCGGCCACCGCCTCGCCGTTCCAGTCCGCGTCGAACCGGTAGACCAGCACGGCCTCGAAGCCGGTGAACGCCCGGATCTCCAGGGCGGCGATGCGGGCGGCCTCGGCCAGGGTGCCGGCCTCGCGCAGGCGCCCGACCGCGAGTTCGGTGTCGACCTGGCTGGCGGTGGGGAAGTCGTCGACGGATTCGGGCTCGAGCTCGAGCTCGACGATCACCCGGCCGGCATGGGCGTGGGCGACGACGTAGTAGGGCGCGCCGCGGCCGGTCAGGGTCAGCCGGCGGCGGACGGACAGGCCGTCCGACAGGGTGCCGGCGGCGAGCCGCGCGCGGACCGCCGCGACGAAATCCGGAGGCAGCACGTCCGCCAGGGGGCGGCCGGCGAGCGGCGGAGTCACGGGATCCACGATCTCGTCGACGTTGGCCGAAAAAGCCAGGACCTCCAGGGTCCCGGCGTCGGCCGCGATCATGACCGCGTTGGGCTGGATCGAGCCCGGGATGTGGATGGGCTCGCGCTCGCAATGGCTGGCATCCACCGGCTCGGCCCGGGCCCGCCGGCCGATCGCCGCCATGACGGCCTCGCGGGACAGGCCGGCGCCGAGGCTCTCGATCGGGTCGATCGTCAGCCACGTGACCGGCCCGGCCTCCGGGGCCTTGCCGTGGCGCATGTGGACCCGCGCCCGCAGGGGCTGGGGCAGCCGGCCGAACACGTAGTCGAAGCTCTCGTCCAGGGCGCCCCTTCGGGTTCCGGAGAGGAAGCGGCCGCGGAAGCTCGGCACGTTCGTGCCCGGCATCACCTCGCGGAAATAGTTGCGGCCCAGCACCGCTTCGCGCGAGAGGCCCGAAAGCGTGCTCGCGCCTTCGCTGAACACCACGACCGTGCCGTCCGCGTCGAGGCCGATCACGCCCTTGTCGAGGCGGTCCAGCGCGTCGGACGCGAGCGTATCGAGGTCGGGGCCGCCTTGGGGGGCCTGTTTCGGCGGCATCAGGAAAGCACCCCGCTCATTTAGTCTGATATGACCGGGGGCGCAGTGAAGTGCAATGCTTCGCCGGACGCCAAGATCAAACCGGAATCACGATGCCGTTGAACGCAGACTAAGACCGGCACATCCTGTGTGTGATTTCAGACAATGCCGTTGAAAAACCCTCTTCAACTGTAGGGTGGTATATGGGCTGGTTCAGGACAGTTGCGGCGGACTTTCCATCCGCGATCGCGTGGGTGAGCAGATGCGCGAGATGTTCGACCGCCGGCCCGATCATCTCGGCACCCAGGAGCGTGCCGTCCCGGTCGGCCCAGATCCGCAGGCCGCCGCGATTCGCGCCGTCGACCCGGGCGCGGCCCTGGTCGGCGAAATCGACGGTGCCGGTCACGCGGCCGGGGGCGTCGGCCTCGTAGGGCGCGCCGACGACCGCGACCTGCGGATCGGTGAACACCATGGCGAGGCTGGTCCAGGGTTCCGGCTTCGCCACGGCGCAGGAGGCGGCCAGCGCCGCCGCGTTGGCGCCGGCGATCCCGCCCTGGCGGCTCGCCTCGTGCAGCACCGGCCGCCAGCCGTCGGCGTCGCCGGCGATCAGGATCGGGGCCCCCGCGCAGACAAGGCTGCGCCGGTCGAATTTTGGCACGCCGTCCTCGCCGAGGCGCAAGCCTGCGGCGTCCAAACCGAGTCCGTCGAGGTTCGGCGCGCGGCCGGTGGCGGCGAGCATCCGCTCGGCCTGCGTCACCTGCGCGTGCCCGTGCCGGTCGGTCCAGGCGAGGCGCACGCCGTCGCCGTCACGCGTCGCGGAGTCGAGCCGCGCGCCGAGATGCAGATCCAGCTCCGCCCCGAAGATCGCGGCGGCCTGCCGGGCGAGGTCCGGCTCGGACAGCCCGGCGACCGTGTCGCCCGAATCGATCACCGTGACCCGGACGCCGAGCCGCGTCATCGCCTGGGCGATCTCGATCCCCACCGCGCCGGCGCCCAGCACGGCGAGCGAACCCGGGAGATCGGGGATCTCGAACAGGGTGTCGGTGGTGAGGAGCCGGTCGCCGAGCCCGTGGAGCGGCTTCGGGATGTTCGGGCTCGATCCCGTGGCGATGACGGCGGCCTTGAAGGCGATGCGCGTGTGGTCGTCGACCGTCAGGCTGCGTCCATCGCGGAACCGGGCGGTGCCGGCGATGCGCGCGCCCTCGGGCAGCCCGTCGAGACCGTCGAAGACACTGCCGACGAACCGGTCCCGCTCGGCGCGGACGCGTTCGAGCACCGCGCGCCCATCCACCGCGACGCCGGAGACCCGGATGCCGAACGGGTCGGCGCTCCGGGCCGCGTGGGCGGCCTTGGCCGCGGCGATCAGCAGTTTCGAGGGCATGCAGCCGACCCGGGCGCAGGTCGTCCCCCCCGGGCCGCGCTCGATCAGCACGGCGCTGGCCCCGGCCTCGGTGGCGGCCCTGTAGGCGGCGATGCCGGCGGTCCCGGCCCCGATCACCGCCACATCGCAGGTTTGTTCGTACATCGTATCCCCGGGGCGGTTGCCGGGGCCAAAGGCCGATCGCTGCCGTTCGTTCCGCGTGCGCCCACGCGCCTCAGGTTGCGGCGTGGGCTTGGCGGTCCGGCTAGCTCTCGATGGCAACAGAGGTCATATCGCAGCAGACCGGCGCCTTCCCTCCCCCCTTTGCGGGCTACGATGTTCACACATCAGCTTGCGAAAGCCGCCACGCGCCCCCTCTCCCGTGCGGGAGAGGGTTGGGGTGAGGGACCAGGTCTTTCCGGAAAACGCGCATCCCTCACCCTGTCCCTCTCCCGCACGGGAGAGGGGACCCGCGCCACATCCGGGGATGTGTGAATCCGATAGCCTCTGCGGGGGAGGGAGACGCGCTCGAGTCCGGCCTTTGCTCCCAGCCGGCACCGATGTGTGACCGTCGTACCCCCTAGGAGAGGGGACCCACGCGTCATCCTGGGAGAGGTGACCATCTAAGCGTCGGCGCAGGGCGTCGGCTCAGGCGTTGCGCCCCGAGGCCGTGCCGCCGAGGTGAAAGACCCGGTGCGGCACCAGTTCGCCGCGCTCGACGTCGCCCACCGCGACCAGGATGCCGCCGCAAGTCGCGAAGGCCTTGCCCTCGACCGGCGCGTCCCGGCCACGCAGGATCACCGACTGGCCGCGCATCAGGCGCAGGCCCAAGTCGCGCGAGACCGTCACCTCGGGGATCGCGTCCAGCGCGGTCTCCACCGGCCGCAGATGCGCGAGCGCGGCTTCCGGGCCGCCCTCGGTCAGGCCGGCGGCGGCGCAGGATTCGGCTTCCGAGAACGGCCCGACCCGGGTGCGGCGCAGGGCCGAGACGTGGCCGTAGCAGCCGAGCATGCGGCCGAGGTCGCGCGCCAGGGCGCGGACATAGGTGCCCTTGCCGCACTCGGCCTCGATCACGGTGCGCTCGCCGTCATGCTCGACCACCGCGAGGCGGTCGATCTGCACCGGCCGGGCCACCAGCTCCACGACCTCGCCCTCGCGGGCCAAGTCGTAGGCGCGCTCGCCCTGGATCTTGATCGCGGAATAGCGCGGCGGCACCTGCTCGATCGCCCCCACGAAGGTCGGCAAGGCCGCCTCGACGGCGGCGCGCTCCGGGCGGGCCTCGCTGGTCTCCACGGCCCGGCCCTCGGCGTCGTCGGTGTCGGTCTCGACACCCCACTGCACGGTGAACCGGTAGGCCTTGCGGCCGTCCATGACGAAGGGAACGGTCTTGGTCGCCTCACCGAGCGCGATCGGCAGGATACCCGACGCCAGCGGATCGAGGGTCCCGGCATGGCCGGCCTTCTTGGCGTTGAAGGCGCGCTTCACCACCGCGACGGCGTGGGTCGAGGTCATGCCGACGGGCTTGTCGAGGATGACCCAGCCCGACACGTCCCGGCGCTTGGGCCGGTCGGGGCGCGGCCCGCGCTGCGGACGGCGCTCCTCCGGGCCCCGGCGCTCGGCGCCGGGAGCCGATACCGCGCGCTCGGCCGGCGGATGATCTTCGATGGAAACGGTCATGGCCTCGTGTCCCCCGGGGTCGTTGCCCCGTTCCTGTCCGTGTGCCGATGGGGATCAATGCCCCCGACCGGTCTCCGGTTCGTCGTCCTCATGCCCGTCGCCGTCCCGCTCCGGGACGAGGTCGCGCTGCACCCGCTCGTCGCGGAGCAGCTTGTCGATGCGGGCCGCCTCGTCGAAGGTCTCGTCGCGGAGGAAGCGCAGCTCGGGCGCGAATTTCAGGTTCACCCGGCGCGCCACCTCCTGGCGCAGCACCTTGCGGTGGCGGTCCAGGGCGGCGATCACCGGCGCCTCGTCCATGCCCCCCAGGGGCATCACGTAGGCGGTGGCGAGCTTCAGGTCCGGCGACATCCGCACCTCCGGCACGGTCACGACATGCGTGTTGAGCACCGGATCCTGGATGTCGCCGCGCTGGAGCACCTCCGCGAGGGCGTGGCGCACGAGTTCGGCCACGCGCTGCTGGCGCTGCGAGGGGCCGGTGGAGGTTGGTTTCTGGGCCATTCTGTCTCGGGCCGGCGGCGCGGGGCGGCCGGTTCACGTCCAAGCGGAGAGAGGTGCAGGAAAGACGCGATGCACCCAAAAGAAAAGACGGCCGCGGCTGACGCCGCGACCGCCCTGTCCGGACGAGTCCGGGCTCTCAGAGCGTGCGGCGGATCTCTTCGACCCGGTAGCACTCGATGACATCGCCTGCGCGCATGTTCTCGAAGTTCTCGAAGGCCATGCCGCACTCCTGCCCGGAGGTGACTTCCTTCGCGTCGTCCTTGAACCGCTTCAGGGTCTTGAGCTTGCCCTCGTGGATGACGACGCTGTCGCGGATGAGGCGGACATGCGCGCCGCGCTCCACGATGCCGTCCTGCACGCGGCAACCCGCGACCTTGCCGACCTTCGAGACCTCGAAGACCTCCTGGATGGTCGCCTCGCCGAGGCGCTCCTCCCGCAGGGTGGGCGGCAGCATCCCCGACAGCGTGGCTTTGATGTCGTCCACGAGGTCGTAGATGATGTTGTAGTAGCGGATATCGATCCCGGCCCGCTCGGCGGCCTCGCGGGCCTCCTTGAGGGCGCGCACGTTGAAGCCGATCACGACCGCCTTCGACGCCTGCGCCAGGGTGATGTCCGACTCGGTGATGCCGCCGACGCCCGACAGCAGGATGCGGGCCGCGACCTCGCCGTTGCCGAGCTTCTCCAGGGCGCCCGAGATCGCCTCGACCGAACCCTGCACGTCGCCCTTGATGACGACCGGCAGCTCCTTGCGGCCGGCGCCTTCCTTGAGGTCGCGCATCATGTCGACCAGCGAGCGGTTGGCACCGCCGGTGCGGGCGTTCTGCCGCTCGCGCTTCTGGCGGGCGCGGTACTCGGTGACCTCGCGGGCCCGGGCCTCGCTCGGCACCACGGTCACGCGGTCGCCGGCATCGGGGGTGCCGTTGAAGCCGAGGACCTCCACGGGCACCGAAGGGCCGGCGTACTGCACGTTCTCGCCGAGGTCGTCGACCAGGGCGCGCACGCGGCCCCACTCGGCGCCGGCCACGACGATGTCGCCGGTGAACAGGGTGCCACGCTGGACCAGCACGGTCGCCACCGGGCCGCGGCCGCGGTCGAGCTGGGCCTCGATGACCGTACCCTCGCCGTCGCGCTTCTCGTTGGCGCGCAGGTTCATGATCTCGGCCTGGATCTGGATGCCCTCCAGCAGCTCCGGCAGACCGTCGCCGGTCTTGGCCGAAACCTCGAACTCCAAGGTCTCGCCGCCCATCGACTCGACCTGGATGTCGTGCTGCAGCAGCTCCGTGCGGACCCGCTGGGGGTTCGCGTCCGGCTTGTCGATCTTGTTGACCGCGATGATCATCGGGACGCCCGCCGCCTTGGCGTGCTGGATCGCCTCGATGGTCTGCGGCATCACGCCGTCGTCGGCCGCCACCACGACCACCACGATGTCGGTGACCTTGGCGCCGCGGGCGCGCATCGACGTGAACGCCGCGTGGCCCGGGGTGTCGATGAAGGTGATCATCTCGCCGGACGGCGAGGCGACCTGATAGGCGCCGATGTGCTGGGTGATGCCGCCGGCCTCGCCCTCCACCACGTTCGCCTTGCGGATCGCGTCGAGCAGCGAGGTCTTGCCGTGATCGACGTGGCCCATGATGGTGACCACCGGCGGACGGGGATCGAGATCCTCCTCCAGATCCGGCTCGTCGGAGGACAAGCCCTCTTCCACGTCGGACTCGGCGACGCGGCGCACGGTGTGGCCGAGTTCCTCGGCGATGAGCTGGGCGGTGTCCGAATCGATCACGTCGGTGATCTTGTGGATCTCGCCCTGCTTCATCAGCAGGCGGATCACGTCCACGGCCCGCTCCGACATGCGGTTGGCGAGTTCCTGGATGGTGATCGTCTCGGGGATCGTCACCTCGCGGGACAGCTTCTCCTTCTGCTCGACCTGGCCGCGGCCGCTCATGCGCTGCTGGCGGCGGCGGAACGAGGCGACCGAGCGGGTGCGCTCGTCCTCGCCGGACGTCGCCGTCGCGATGGTCAGGCGGCCGCGGTTGCGGTCACCACCCGGCGACTTCGGCGTCTTCGGGGGCGCGATGATCTTGAGCGGCATGCCGGGACGGCGGATGACCCGCTTGGTCTCCGACTCGTCCTCGTTGGTCTGGGCACCGCGGCCGGCGGGACGCGCCGCGGCGGTGGCGCCGGCGGGACGGGCGGCCGTGGTCGGCGTCGCGCTCTTCTCGGGCTCGGGCGCCGGAGCCGGCCGCGCCATGAAGTTGAGGTCGCGGGGCTTGCGCGAATCCGCCGTGATGGTCTTGCGCGGCTCGCCGGTGGCGGGACGGGCGGTCAGCGGCGGACGCGCCGCCGGGGCGGACGGCGCCGAGGCGGCCGGACGCGCGGGGGCGGCCGCCGGACGGGCGCCCTCGGGCTGACGGCCTGAAACGGTGGTCGGACGCGCCGGCATCGGACGCGTCGCCCCGGCCGGACGGGCGGGGGCCGCGGCCGGAGCGGCAGGCGCAGCCGCAGTGGGAGCGGCAGCAGCGGGGGCATCCGGCGCGGCGGCCGGAGCCTCGGCGGCGGCGGCCTTGCGGGCCTCCTCCTCACGACGGCGGGCCTCGGCCTCCTCGCGCTCGCGGCGGGCCTGCTCCTCGGCTTCCTTGCGGCGCGCCTCGGCTTCGGCCTCGACCTTCTGGCGGGCTTCGGCCTCGCGGCGCTTCGCGTCGGCCAGGGCGGCGGCGCGGGCCGCGCTCTCCTGCTC
>NZ_VRVG01000159.1:0-10564 GCF_008040085.1 Methylobacterium sp. WL7
CTGCATCTTGAATAAAGAAAAAGATAGACTATCAATTACCGACGCGGGTCAAGGCAAGGTCTATATTTGGGGCAGATTCGACGAAGATATCAGAACCAAATTTCCTTTCCTCGTCGAAGAATGCGGCACCTAATAAACTGCTGTCAGGCACTTCGTTCAGAAGCTATTTCATCAAAGCCCGCAATCCTGCTGATGCTCACCGCTCGAGGACCGAAGCAACACACTGGCCACACGTCAACGGGGAAATACGCCGACAAGTGAAGGGGTGTGCCTCTCGACCATTGAAGCTTCGACGGGACTGCCCTGGCCGAGCCTCGTAAGCGCGACCGGGCGTGGCCGCGAAGACCCATACTGAGCCCGCAGTCATCAGCAAACGCTAGACAGGGTCAATGCACCACCCTGCCGATGCCAGAGCCAAACGATGCCAGACCGCCTCTCTCCACGGCCTCCATGAAGGCGCGGTAGGCATCCTGCTCGGTTGCGAAGCGCTCCTGCCACTCGGTGCTGCCACTCGCCATGTGGACGACCGCCAGCTGCCAGGGATCCTGCGTCCCCGCGAACCGATAGATCTCCACGTCCACCGTCTCACCGTCGTGGGTGAACGTGCCAGATAGAGCGGAGTGCTCGAAGTCGCGATCCCCGTCTTCCACGACCAGCCCCATCAGGATCGCTTAACGTCGCCGAGAAACTGGGTCATGTGCACCACGACACCATCGCCGCGCGCCCCCGACTCCGTGCTCGCCACAAACCCTTCGGCTTGCTCGGCACGCTTGGCGATCTGCATCAAGACCAACTCCACCGACGGTGGCCATGCCACACCGTTGTCCTGCAACATTCGAGTGGCCTTAACGAGCATATGAAATTGCTTCGGCTGAATCGTCGTGCCCTCGACGTGCTGGTCGAGCATGCGGTCGGCCAGCGCCGTCGCCAAGCCAGCGACCTCGGCCAGCTTGTCCGGCGGTGCATTGGTGTCCGTCACGTCACTTAGCCCTTCGCTTCCCGGTGTTGGTGCGATGCCTCGGCTCGCCCCTCGGGCGGTTCGCGAAATCGCAGACACATCCCGGGCCTTTAACCTGATCGCGACGAACCGGATTCCGGCACCTATCCGAGCTGCATTCCGACGCATTAATTTGCGCAGGCCGCTCCCGACGGCAACTCGATCACGGTTCAATCGAATCATTTTGGTGGGAAAGCGCCTTCAGCACGGTGCGGTCGGATCAGGCTTCCATATTCGGGAGATCCGCTGGTTGCCCAGCTGTAGCTCACGGCAGATCTATCAAATTGATCGCATTTGCGAAATCGCCCCCACACCGATCTCATGGTCCTATCCGGTGTGGGGGACGCTTGGGCCATGACGATCACCGCCTCGATCAACACCGTTGGCGTCATGCGCGCGACGGAAATGCTCCAGTCGGCCCGCACTGATGCGGCGCTCGATCATCGGGAAGGGCGGCACACCGTCTCGGTCGAAATCGCGCGCTCCAGCGAGACTGGGGCGCAGCAGCGGGAGGGTAGACATCTGTCTCCACCATCGCAGAGGCGGGTCGTAGATATTCAAGTCTGAGATTAGGCAGACCTGCCGTCAATCCTGGCTTGGTGAAACAATTTCTACAAGAAAAGCTCGCCAGCTCAAAAATCGGTAGCTTGCTATTTGATGTCCATGCTGCTGAATCGCCCAAAAATTTAAAATTAATCTCCCTATTAGCTAACGTGCAGCCGCGATTAAACAAACATACTTGATTGATCCACTCGTATAGTTAGGAAAATGCGTCGACATAGTCGGCTCCCCGTGGCCGTGCTGCGATACGCATGCCGTCGCCGCATTTCCCCTGTCCAAATCGTAGCGCAGCTTTACATTCCAGGAGAGCAAAAGGAGCGGCTAATGACATCGGCCATCATTCGACAGGGATACCTTGTCTGCTCCTTCAGCAGACGCTAATTTGCAGTCAATGACTAACGGAGTTCGCCATGGCGGTGATGACCATCCGGAACATCGACGCGGCGATTAAAACCCGCTTGCGGGTCCGCGCCGCCATCAACGGCCGCTCAATGGAGGACGAGGCCCGCGATATCCTTCGCTCGGCGCTCTCAACCGAGATCCCACGCCCCACGAGCGTCGGACAATCAATTCATGAGCGCTTCGCCGCGCTTGGAGGGGTCGATTTACCGGAGTCACCGCGGGAGCCGAGCCGTGAGCCCATTGGGTTCGAAGAGTGATCATCCTCGATACTAACGTCCTCTCAGAGTTGATGCGAGCGAGGCCAACAATACTCGTCCTGAAATGGTTTGCGGCTCAACCCTCGGCCGGCTTGTTCACCACAACTCTCACGCAGGCGGAGATCTTCTACGGCCTATCATTGCTACCGGAGGGGCGCCGTCGCGACGATCTGTTCGCAGCAGCTCAGCCGATTTTCGAGGTCGAGTTAGCCGGCCGTATCCTGAGCTTCGATCAAGATGCGGCTATGGCCTACGCGGACATCGCGGCCAGCCGACGCCGAGCTGGGCAGCCAATCTCGCAGATTGACGGTCAAATCGCTGCAATTACCGCCTCCCGCGGCGCGCGTTTGGCGACCCGTAACGTGCGAGACTTTGTCGATTGCGGGATCGTTGTTGTAGATCCATGGATGACGCCGAATTGAGCCATCCAGCGCACCGCCACGTACCCGTCCCACTCCCATTGGATCCGCAAGCGCTGAAACGGGGAGATAATCGGCGGAGCCGCTATTCGGCTGAGATCTTTCGGCGATCGTGGGGTATTGCAGGTTCATGTGGTCAGCGCTTGATAGCGTACGCTGTCAGGCCCAAAATCCCTGTACTTTTCCCTCGTGCAGGGAAAACGGTATCGTGGCGGATCGCGCTACGGCGCATCGCCCCCTCGACTCAGTCTTGATCTAACTGGCCGCGGCAAGGCGTCGACCGCGGAAGCGGTGAGACTCGCCGAGCGTTCGCGGCTCACCCGTAGGTAGCCGACGCGCTTGCAAACGACGGGCGCGGACCGCAAGCGCACGGATCGGATTTACCGCGGCTCCGGCCTCGACAGGCCGAGATGCGCGCGCAGGGTGGTTCCCGTGTACTCCCTCCGGAACAGGCCGCGCTCTTGCAGCAGCGGAACGACCTCTCGGACGAAATCGCTCAGCCCCTCGGGGAAGAAGGGCGGCATCACGTTGAAGCCGTCCGCGGCCCCGCCCTCGAACCAAGCCTGCATGCGGTCGGCGACGTCCGTCGCCGTGCCGACGATCATGTGGTGGCCGCGCCCCGCTGCCACCCGCAGGGCGAGCTGGCGTATGGTCAACCGCTCCCGGCGGGCCAGCCCGGTGAGGAGTTCGGCGCGGCTGCGCAGCTGATCCGAGATCGGGAGGTCCGGGAGCGGCCCGTCCAAATCGTAGGTTGCCAGCGAATGGCCGAGACGCTCCTCCAACAGCGGCATCGCCTTGGCGATCTCCGTCCACCGATCGAGTTCGATCAGCTTCGCGCTCGCCTCCTCCAGCGTCCGACCGATGACCGGGAGGATGCCCGGCATGACCGCCACGGTCGCGGGATCGCGGCCGAAGCCGGCGACGCGCTGCCGGAGGCTGGCGTAGAAGGTCTGTGCCTCCTCGATGGTCTGCTGGGCGGTGAACACCACGTCGGCCCTGCGGGCGGCGAGATCCTGGCCCGGGCCGGACGAGCCGGCCTGGATCAGGATCGGGTGGCCTTGCGGCGAACGTGGGATGTTGAGCGGGCCCTTGGTACGGAAGTAGCGGCCGGCATGGTCGAGCACCCGCACCTTCGCGGGGTCGGCGTAGATGCCGCGCGCCTTGTCCTTCACGAAGGCGTCGTCGTCCCAGCTGTCCCAGAGGCCGCAGACTACGTCGACGAACTCCTCGGCGACGGCGTAGCGCTCGTCATGCGCCGGATGCTCCTTCGAGAAGTTGTCGGCGGTGCGCGCGTAGGAGGTGGTGACGACGTTCCACGCCGCCCGTCCGCCGCTCAGATGGTCGAGCGACGCGAAGGCGCGGGCGGTGTGGTAGGGCTCGCCGTAGGTGGTCGAGGAGGTCGCCGCGAGGCCGATGCGGCGCGTCACCATCGCCAGGGCGCTCAGCAGCGTCAGCGGCTCGAAGCGGGCGATCATCGACGGGTGGGCATCGACGGCGCTGGTGAGGCCGTCCGCGAGGAACACCATGTCGAACTTGGCGTCCTCGGCCATCTGCGTCACCCGCCGCAGGAGGTCGAAATTCTCGCTGCCGGCCTCGGCGCGCGGGTGGCGCCAGCCCGAGACGTGATGGCCGGCTCCCTGCAGGAACAGGCCGAGATGCATCTGTCGCGGGGTCGTCGTCATGGGCGGGCTCACGGATGGAGTTCGGGGGCGGCCGGGATGCTTACGGCTGCCGCGGTTGCGCGAGGAGGCCGAGGAGGCGGGCGAGATCGTTTCCGTCGTGCATGCTGCGCACGAGGTCGGGCACCGGACGGAAGGCCTCCGAACCGGCGGTCGCGTCCCGGAACTTGTCGTCGGGATCCTTGAGCCCGGGCAGGCCGTCGATGCGCCGGCTTCGCGACTGGCCCTGACCGTCCGTGACCTCCACCACGACGAAGCGCGTGCTCGGGTCCGAGGAGAGGCGGCGGGCGGACGGATCGTGCCGGCGCTCGACCCGCGCCGCCAGCGCCGCGAGGTCGGGGCGGACCGGACGCGCGTCGAAATGATCGATCCGCACCGCCCCGTCCACCAGGGCCGCGGCCAGGATGTATTCCGGGCTGAACCGGGCCTCGATGCCGGTGCGCGGCGTCCGGACCACCAGGGCGGCGTCGCCCCCCGGCGGGAAGGTGATCGTCGCCCGCGCCAAGTCGCGGATGCCCTCGCGGTGGAAGGCGAGGCCGGCCACCGCCACGGGATGAGCCGCCGTGCAGCACGGGAACGCCTTCAGGGTCAGGCCGGGGCGGACGATCTGCCAGGGGGCGCCCCAATCCTCCAGCACGCGCTCGGGCGCCGCCTCGCCGAAGCCGTAGGCCTGCAGGAACCCGTTCGCGCCATCGAGGCCGTCGTCGGCGCCGGACAGGCCGGCCTCGGCCAGGCGAGCCGCCGCC
Organism: Methylobacterium sp. WL7; assembly: GCF_008040085.1. NCBI lineage: Bacteria > Pseudomonadati > Pseudomonadota > Alphaproteobacteria > Hyphomicrobiales > Methylobacteriaceae > Methylobacterium > Methylobacterium sp. WL7. Next base: position 5,062 of record NZ_VRVG01000159.1, read on the forward strand.
AGGCCGTTGCGGGCGGCGAGCCCGGCATGGAGCGGCTTCGCGTCGGATCCGAATTGCAGCCGCAGCCCGGCGGCCTGCGTCGCGCCGAGCCCCAGGGCGATCGCGGTCGTCCCGGGGGTGAAGCCGCGCAGATGCGCGACCGCGGCGGCGGCGCCGAGGGGACCGAGGGTGGCGGTGGCGTGGAAGCCGCGCTCGTAATGGGCGGGGCCGATCGCGCGCCCGAGATGCGCCATCGTCTCCAGCCCGACCAGGTAGGCGGCCAGGAACGCGACCGCGGTGGGGAGTGCGTCCGGGTCGAGGGCGGCGAGCAGCGCCGGGACGATCACGGTGGTCGGATGGCCGCGCACGCCGGCATGCACGTCGTCGTAATCGAGCACGTGGCCGGCATGGCCGTTGAGGAGGGCGGCGAGGAACGGGTCGGCCGGCTGCCTGGAGCCGATCACCAGGGCGCGGCCGGGCGCATCGCCGAAGACGCCGCGCAACGTCGCGAGCGACGGGTCGGTGCTGCCCGCCAGCGCGCAGGCCAGGAAGTCCACCAGCGCGACCCGCGCAGCCATCATGGCGGCGGGATCGGCGTCCGGGCGGGCGGCGACGATCGCCTCGGCGAGGGCGGCGGTGCGCGGGTTCGGCATCAGATCCCCTCCCGGTCCTGCACGGCGTCCCGATAGCCCTGGAAGCCGCCGATGAACTGGCGGATGCGCGGATTGCCGGACCGGTAGAACAGCTCGGCCGGCGGCGCCTGCGCCACGATCCGGCCGTTCTCGGTGAACGCGATCGTGTCGCTGATCTCCTCGGCGAAGCGCATCTCGTGGGTGACGAGGATGCTGGTCAGCCCGTCGCGGACCAGCTCCCGGATCACGGCGAGCACCTCGCCGACCATCTCGGGATCCAGGGCGGAGGTGACCTCGTCGAACAGGACGAGGTCCGGCCGCATGGCCAGCGCCCGCGCGATGGCGACGCGCTGCTGCTGGCCGCCGGACAATTCACCCGGATAGGCCGCGACCTTGTCGGCGAGGCGGACCCGGGCGAGCAGGTCGCGGGCCAGGGCCTCGGCTTCGGCTCGCGGCACCTTGAGGATGCGGTTCGGCGCGATGGTGATGTTCTCCATCACGGTGAGGTGCGGGAACAAGTTGTATTGCTGGAACACGATGCCGATGCGCTTGCGCAGGGCGATCCGCTCGGCCTCGGTGCGCAGGGTGTCGACCCGGGTGCCGGCCACCGTGATCCGCCCCGCCTGCGGCTGGGCGAGGCCGTTGATGCAGCGCAGGATCGTGGACTTGCCCGAACCGGACGGGCCGATGATCGAGACCGCATCCCCCTTCGCCACCGTGAGATCGATACCCTTGAGCACCTCGGCCGCCCCGAAGGACAGGTGGACGTCCTGCAGTTCGACGAGGATCGGCCGGGGGTTGGAATCCTGTGCCATGGGGCGGCGATCGGCTTTCAGCGCGGGGCGAGGCGGCGTTCGAGGCGCCGCGTCAGGCGCGAGATCGGGAAGCAGAAGAGGAAGAAGGCAGCGAGCACCGTGAGGTAGACCGCGATGGTGAAGTCGTCGCGGCGCACCGCCGTGCTCGCGTCGGTGGCCGCGTGCAGCAGCTCGTGGACGCCGACCAGGGAGGCCAGCGCCGTGCTCATGGTGATCGAGGCGTAGAGGTTCATCCAGGGCGGCAGCGCCCGGCGCAGGCACTGGGGCAGGATGATCCAGCGCAGGGTCTGCCCGCGGGACATGCCGACGCCCTTGGCGGCGTCCCACTGCGTGGTCGGGACCGACTGGATCGCCCCGCGGACGATCTCGGCCACGTAGGCGCTCGCCGGGATCGCGAGCCCGAACACCGCCTTCAGCCAGTCGGGAAAGGGCAGGTAGGTGCCGGCCACCACGATCTCGAACGGGAAGATGTAGGTGGTGGCGAAGATCAGCACGAGGTGCGGCGCGTTGCGGAACACCTGCACGTAGGCCACCGCCGGGGCTCGCACGAGCCGCGCGGCCGACAGCTCCATTGCCCCCAGCGTGACGCCCGCCAGCGTGCCCGCGCCCATGGCGAGCACGCTGATCAGGATGTTCATGGCGAAGCCCGAGGCGAGGTAGGGCAGCCAGTCGAGCAGGTCGCGGGCGAGCCGCGCGTCGAGCACGAACCACAGGAGGAAGCCGGCGGCGGCGAGGCCCAGCCAGGCCAGGGCCGGACCGAGGGTGGCGCGGCTTCGCGCGGGGAGCGCGGCGGTGCTCACACGCCGTATCCCGGGACGGCGAGGCGACGCTCCACGTACCGGCCGACCTGCGACAGCACCGTGTTGATCAGGCCGAAGAACAGCAGGATCACGATCATCAGCTCGAGGACGTTGTCGCGCTGCGTCCAGATCATGATCGACGCGTAGGTCACCTCGCCCACCGCGATCGCCGACCCGATGGTGGTGAGCTTCACGAGGTTGACCAGGTTGTTCACGACGGCCGGCATCGCCGTGCGCAGGGCCAGCGGCAGCGTCACGTAGCGCAGGACCTCGAAAGCGGAGAAGCCGATGGCGTGGGCGGTCTCGACCATGGCCGCCGGCACGGCCTCGATCCCGCCGCGCAACGCCTCGGCGTGGAAGGCGGCGATGTGGAGCCCGGTCACCGCGACCACCCAGAAGAACGGCGTGAACGGGTTGTTCGCCGCGCCGCCGAGCGCCTTCGACAGCAGCATGTTGAGCGCGAAGAACGCGAACATCAGCTGGACGAGGGTCGGGGTGTTGCGGGTGAGCTCGACATAGGCCCGCACCGGGCCGGCGAGCCAGGGCCGCCCCGAGGTCAGGGCCGCCGCGAAGGCCACGCCGGCGGCGAGGCTCAGCGGGATCGCCAGGAGCACGAGCAGGAGCGTCGTGCCCATGCCGGCGATCCAGGGCCGGACCTCGGACGCGCTCAGGAGGAAATCGTAGTGCAGGCCGACCTCGCCCGCGAGGGCGATGAAGGCCCGGACGGCTTGGTCGATCATGCCGGCAGCGACGCGGTCAAGGCTTGGCGGGCGCGGCGTACTTGCGCCGCGCCTCCTCCAGGAAGGTCGGATCGACCAGGCGGTTGGCCTTGGCCATCTCCAGCATCGCGCCCGAGGCATGGAGGTCGCGCACCGCCGCGTCGAGCGCCGCGCCGGTGTCGCGCTCGCCCTTCCTCAGCCAGATCACCGAGTCGGCCGGCTCCAGCTCGGTCGGGATGACGATGGCGTAGTCCTTCCATTCGTTCGGGCGGTCGGCGAGCAGCAGCTTGATCGTCGGCGCGACGTGGACGGCGACGACGCAATTGCCGCCCTGGAGCGCGAGCATCGATTCCGGCTGGCTGGGGATGCCCTTCACCTCGGCGCCGTAGGTGTCGGCCAGGGGCTGCGCGTAGTTCGAGCCCTGCGAGATGCAGACCGGCTTGCCCTTCAGGTCCGCCCAGTCCTTGATCCCGCTGTCCTTGCGGCCGAGGGCGGCACCGCCGGCCCGGTCGTACGGGGTCTGCACGTGATCCATGATCTTCGCGCGATCCTCGGTGAACTGCATGTTGGCGATCAGGACGTCGACCTTGCCCTGCTGCAGGAACTGCACGCGGTTGGGCGGCGTGACGGTGACGAGCTCGACCTTCACGCCGAGCTTCTCGGCCAACGCCTTCGCCAGGTCGATGTTGAAGCCCTTCTCGGCCCGGCTCTGCGGATCGATGTAGCCGAAGGGTGCACCCGACAGGATGATGCCGACCGTGAACTTCTGCCGCCCCTTGATCCGGTCGAGCGTCGCGTCCGCCTGCGCCGTCCGACTCGCGACCATGCCGAGGGAGGCCAGGGCGAGCATGCCGAGACAGGATTTCAACGACGAGGTGCGCGCCATGAGGGCTCCGGTGTGATGCGCGAGGCGGGCTCATCCATACGGGGGACGTGGACGCGCGAAAAGCCGGAATGCGCCGAGCCGCCGAAGTCTCGCCCGCGCCCGGACGAGTCTTCACTGCTGTCGACGGGGCGTGATCCGGGCGTCCGGACGCGCGTCGACCGCCCACGGCCTGGCCACCGAGCGTCGTCGATCGTCGCGAGGAAGGAAAAAGGTGGGCCCCGGGGCCGAAGCCCCGGGTTCTGTTTCTACGGCTGCCCTGCCGCAAGATGCTTACGCCGCGAGGCGGGCATCCATGACAACGTTATCGTTGGCATTTAGAGTTTTGGTCAGGTGCCCGGAACAGGGGTTGCCTGCGCCGAACCGGTCGAGTCCTTACCGAAGATCGCATCTTATCCTGCCGAAACAGGGTAGAACTCGCGGTCCCTTTACCGTCCAGTCGAACCTAACTTCGCCCCCAGCAGAAACACCCTGACCGCAATCGGCGCCCGATGAGGGCCGTCTGCGCTGCCCCGTGAAAACCACCGGTCAGGATGTTTCTGGTGGAGGCGCCGGGTACCGCCCCCGGGTCCTGAAACGTTATTATGAACCGGTCATCAACCTCCCGGGCATTCTACCGCGTGTGCGCCGGAAGGTCCACTGGTTCGTGCGGGATCACGGCCCGCCGCGCCGATGTACCGGGGCCGCCCGCCGGGGAGGGCGGCGCGCTGTCGCCGCCGGTCGCTCGCACAGGCGGGGTTTGGGCGTTATGGGCTTACCCGCCATCGCTAGCCGCGGCCGCGCGCGGCCGTCCGCAAGCCCGGGCAGGGATCAGTCGAGCATGCCGAACACGTTGGGCCTCAACCGCACCCTCGGCGCCGCCATCGGCGTCATCGCGCTGGTCTCGGTGCTCAGCAGTGGGGCGGTCCTGGTCACCCGCGGGCAACTGCAGGACGCCAACGACGTCCTCGACCGGTCGAACCAGACGATCCGCGGCCTCGACGCGTTCCGCAACGCCATGCTCAACCAGGAGACGGGGCTGCGCGGCTACCTGATCACCGGGCGGGATGGCAGCCTCGAACCCTACCGGCAGGGACGGCCGGCCCTGGACGCGGCGATCAACCGCCTCGGCCTCCTGATCGGCACCGACGCGACGGCGTCGCGGCTCCTGGCCGACGCCGCCACGGCGGCGCGCACCTGGCAGACGGAGGTCAGCGAGGCGGCGATCAAGGGCGCAGCCGACCCGGCGACCCGGCCCGAGGCGATCCGCATCGAGGCCGAGGGCGCGGGCAAGCAGCTGTTCGACACCGTGCGGGCCAAGCTCGGCGCCATCGAGACCGCCGAGGAAGCCCGCCGGGTCGCCTTGAAATTGCGCGTCGCCCGGGCCGAGCGCAACGAGAGCCTCGCCCTGTGGGGCGGCACCCTGATCACGCTCCTGATCTGCGCCGGAATCGGGATTGCCATCAACCGCCTGATCGTCCGGCCGCTCGGGGCCGTGATGGGTTTCGTCGAGCGGGTCGGCGCGGGCGATTTGTCCGGCCGGCTGCGCTCCGGCGGGCGCGACGAGATCGCGCGCCTGGGGCGGACCCTGAACGCGATGGTGGACAACCTGTCCGACCTCGCCCGCACGAGCCGGGCGGCCACCGCCGACCTCAACGCGGCGGCGGCCGAGATCCGCGCCTCGGCGCAGCAGCAG
>NZ_VRVG01000015.1:0-65447 GCF_008040085.1 Methylobacterium sp. WL7
CTTTCCTGAAACCGGGCTCCCCTCTCCCGACCCGGCCTGACGGCCGGCCCACCCTCCCCGCAGAGGGGAGAGGGAAACGTGGTGTTTCGGGCGCCATCCGCCGACCCCGATGAGCCGAAAGAGGTCCGAACCATGTCGCAGGTCGTGCAGTCCCGCCGGCTCCGAGCCATCGACATCGGCAAGCGCAAGGCCGAGGGGCGCAAGATCATCGCGCTCACCGCCTACCACGCCCACACCGCCGGCATCGTCGATCCCTATTGCGACTTCATCCTGGTGGGCGACTCGCTCGGCATGGTGATGCACGGGATGGAATCGACCATTCCGGTGACCCTGGAGATGATGATCCTGCAGGCGCAGGCGGTGATCCGCGGCACCGCCAAGGCGCTGGTGGTGGTCGACATGCCGTTCGGCTCCTACGAGGCGAGCCGGGAGCAGGCCTTCCTCAACGCCGCCCGGGTGCTCAAGGAAAGCGGCGCGGGGGCGATCAAGATGGAGGGCGGGGCGCATTTCGCCGAGACGGTGGCCTTCCTAGTCCAGCGCGGCGTGCCGGTGATGGGCCATATCGGCCTGACCCCGCAGGCGGTGAACACGATGGGCGGGTTCAAGGTCCAGGGCCGGGCGCCGGACGACGAGCGCCGCCTGCTGGAGGATGCCCGCGCGATCTCCGAGGCCGGGGCCTTCGCGATCGTGCTGGAGGGCATCGTCGAGCCGGTGGCGCGAACCATCGCCACGTCCCCGCAGGTCGCCGCCGCCACCATCGGCATCGGCGCCTCGGCGGTCTGCGACGGGCAGATCCTGGTGCTGGAGGACATGCTGGGCCTGTCCGAGCGCACCCCGAAATTCGTCCGGCAGTTCGGGTCGCTGCGGGCCCATATCGAGGATGCCGTGAAAGCCTACGCCGACGCCGTGCAGGCCGGTCGGTTCCCGGCGGACGACCACACCTACGGGTAGGGGCGAACACGCGCCCTACGCCGGCGCGCTGGTCCCGGCCGCATCGGGCAGCAGCATCGTGAGCGCGCGCAGGGCCGCGCTGGCCTCCCCCTTCCAGACCAGGCGGGTCCAGTTAATGCGCAGGTGCGACGGCAGCGGATGGCGCTCGATCGCCGTGCTCATCACCGCGTTGTCGAGCACCGCCGCCGGCACGATGGCGATACCGGTGCCGGCGGCCACGCAGGCCACGATGGCGTGGTACGAGCTCATCTCCAGAACCCGGTCGTAGGACGCCCCGTCCTCCGCCAGCCACGCGATCAGGCGCTGGCGATAGGAGCAGCCGTGCGGGAACGCCACCAGGGTCCGCCGGCCGGTGCCGGTGCCGATCCCGGGCGCATTCCGGCCGGTGATCAGCACCAGCTCCTCGTCGAAGGCCGGCACCGACAACAGGCTCGAGTGATCGAACGGTTCGGAGACGAAGGCCGCCTCGATCTCGAAGCGCTCGAGTTGCCGGAGCATGGCGCGGCTCGTCCCGGTCTGCAGCTCGATCGTGACGTCGGGGAACTGGGCGTGGAAGGCCGACAGGATCGGCGGCAGCCGCGCCCCCGCCGCGCTCTCCAGCGAGCCCAGGCGCAGGACGCCGCGGACCACGCCGCTGCGCAGCTCCTGTTCGGCCAGATCGGCCATCCGCAGCAGCGTCTCGGCATGGCCCAGGAGAATGCGCCCCGCCTCGGTAAGGTTCAGGCTGCGGCCCTCGCGGCGGAACAGGGCCACGCCCAGACGGGCCTCGAACTGCTTGATGCGGGTCGTCACGTTGGACGGGACCCGGTGCAGCCGCGTCGCCGCCCGCGTCACGCCGCCCTCTCGGACCACACAGCGGAAGATGTCGAGGTCGTCCAGATCCATCGTTCTCATCAAGAGAACCGTACGTCACAAAAATTCATTTTCCAAGAACGCCCCGCGGGTGTTCAAGGGGTGCCGACATGAGTACGCTCCCGCACGCTCCGACCGATCCGAATCGCCCGCCCTGGCCAATCGTCGCCAGCGGCCTCGTCGCCCTCGCGGTCGCGATGGGGATCGGCCGGTTCGCGTTCACGCCCCTGATGCCGCTGATGATGCGCGACGACACCCTCACCGCCGCCGCGGGCGCCGAATGGGCCGCGGCGAATTATGTCGGGTACTTGGTCGGTGCGCTGACGGCCCCCTGGTTCGCCCGCGCTCCGCTCCGGGGCCTCCTGCTCAGCCTCGCCGGCGTGGCGCTGACGACGGTGGCGATGGCGGCGGCCGATCACGCCGCGCCGGCCGGGCTCGGTGCCGGATTGCGGGCCTTGGCCGGCGTGTTCAGCGCGTGGGCCCTGATCTGCGCGAGCGGCTGGTGCCTCGCCGAGCTCGCCCGGCGCCACGTCGCGCGGCTCGGCGCATGGATCTACACCGGCGTGGGCCTGGGCATCGCGCTGGCCGGCGCGCTGGCCTGGCTGGGTGGAACCCAGCCGGCGACGCGGCTGTGGCTCGAACTGGGCCTCGTCGCAGGTTTGGGCGCGCTGCTCGTCGGGTTCCTGTCCCGGGGGCAGGGCCTGGCCCCGGTCCGGATCGGCGAGCGCGAGGCCGCGTCCTTCGCCCGTCCGTCACGGAGCGGGCAGGCGGCCCTGGTCCTGTGCTACGGAATTTTCGGGTTCGGCTACATCGTGCCGGCCACGTTCCTGCCCGCGATGGCCCGCGAGTTGGCCTCCGACCCAAGGGTGTTCGGCCTGACTTGGCCGCTGTTCGGCCTCGCCTCGGCCCTGTCGGTCGCGGCCGTGGCCCACTGGCTGACGCGCGTGCCGCGGCGGCTTCTCTGGGCGGCGGCGCAGGGCCTCATGGCGCTCGGCACCGGCCTGCCCCTGGTGGCCCACACCCTCTGGGCGGTCGCGGCCTCGGCGGTGCTGGTGGGCGGGACCTTCATGGTCGCCACCATGGCGGGCCTGCAACTGGCCCGCGAGGCGCGGCCCGACAACCCAACGCCGCTCCTCGCCCGCATGACCGCCGCCTTCGCGGCCGGACAGATCCTCGGCCCGGTGCTCGTGCGCCTGCTGGGTCCCGGCCGCCGCGCCGGCTGGGACGCCCTGGACTGCACCGGCGCCGTCGCCACCCTGCTGCTGGTGCTGACGGCTCTGTGGCTGTGGCGCGCCGCGCGCGTATCGCCTGAGCGGCTGGTGCCGATCTGACACGGCGTCGGGTCGCGCACCCCAATCTGGTGAGCCCTTGGCTGGCACCGTCGAGCGAGGCTGCGCCGATCACCCCACCCGCCGCAACGGCAGCCGCAGCCCCGGGGCCGGCCTTTCCAAAAGAACCTCCCGGCGGAAGCGCACCAAGCGGGCCGGTCGGCCGGCGGTGCCGCTGGTGAGGGCCTCGGTCTCCTCCACCAGCCCCTGCTGGGCGACGAGCCGGCGAAAGTTCTGCTTGTGCAGCTGCGTGCCCGACAGGGCCTCGACGGTGCGCTGGAGCTGGAGCAGGGTGAAGGCCGGGGGCATCAGCTCGAACACCACCGGGCGGTATTTGATCTTGCCGCGCAGCCGGCCGATCGCGGTGGCGAGCACCCGGCGGTGGTCGAAGGCCATCGGCACGCCGGTCGGGTCGTTCGGCACCGCCGGGCCGGCATTGCCCTTCGCTTCCGGGATCAGGCCGGCCTCGAACAGCAACTCGTAGCGCTCCAGCACGCGCTCCTCGTTCCAGGTGCCGCCGTTCATCCCGAAGGTCAGGCCGAGCCGGTCGAGGCGGCGGGTGCGGATCGCGCAATCCGTCGGCTCGGCGGCCCAGGCGGCGAGCTGCGTCTCGATCGCGTCGAGCTGGGGCGGCCGGCCTTTGCGGAAATCCTCGTACGGGAGGTAGCGGTACCAGTTCTGCCACGCCGCCTCGGCCAGGCCGGCCGGGCGTTCCTCGCGGACCAAGGCGAGGTAGGCCACCGAGAGCGAATGCGCGTCCGGCATGTCGGCGGTGCCGGAGCGGTCGCGGTCGCCGAAGGTGTAGAGCTGCTCGACATAGCCGAGGCGCTGGTGCGTCTGCCGCTCAACCCAGGCGCGCAGGCCCCGCTCCAGGGTGGCGTGCTCGGGCACGAGCGGCCCGGCCGGGAGGCCGTCGCCGCGGCCCGGGGCCTGATCCGGGACCCGGATGGTCAGGGCGCGCGGCTCCCCCTTGGTCGCCGCGACGATCACCGCGACGAGGCCCACGGAGGAGCGCTCCGGCAGGGCCTGTGCCCCGCGCGCACCCGTCTGTGCCTCGCCGACCGTCATCGTCCCTCTAGAAAAACCTCTCCCGCCGGGTGCGGGATCCCAGACTGATACGTCTCTATAGGGGTACAGGATCGCCGCGCGTCAACGCGGCTCTGTGACCGGACGGGTTGCAAAGCCGACGGCCGCTGCCCAAACAGGACCGCCCGAGATGCGCCGGCGCGGGGCCGGCGCAGGGCCAGTTCCGGCGGGGGCCGGCGACCAGAATGGCAGCGCGCGCGAACTCCGCGACGGCCGGGAGCCGGCCCGTCGATCTGCGGCTCTACGGCCTCCTCGATGTCGGCGTCTGCGGCGCCGACGGCGATCATCTGGCGCGGCTCGCCGCCGACGCGGCGACGGGGGGCGCGACCCTGCTCCAGTACCGCGAGAAGGACATCCCGGACGCCCGCGTCGCGCTCGCGCGGATCCGGGCGATCCAGGCCGCCGTGGGCGGGCGGGTGCCGGTACTGGTCAACGACCGGGTCGACCTGGCCCTGGCAGCCGGTGCGGACGGCGTCCATCTCGGCCAGAGCGATCTCCACCCGGCCGAGGCGCGCTGCCTGCTGGGGGAGGGGGCGATCATCGGGTTGACCGTCAAGACCGCCGTCCAGGCCGACGAGCTGTATCGGCTGCCGGTCGATTACGCCTGCATCGGCGGCGTGTTCGCCACCACCAGCAAGGATAATCCCGATCCACCGGTCGGCCTCGATGGCTTTTCGCGCATCGCCTTCCGGGCCCGGCTCGCCCGCGGCGCCGGCTTGCCGCTCGGCGCCATCGCGGGCATCGGCCTGCACAACGCCGCCCCGGTGATCGCCGCCGGTGCGGACGGCGTCGCGGTGATCACCGCCCTGTTCGGGACCGAGCCGGTGCGCCAGCGCGCCCGGGAACTGCGCGCGGCCATCGACGCCGCCCTGTCGGTGCGGGGAGACTCAAGGTGAGCGGCGCCAGCCCCATCGCGGTCACCATCGCGGGCTCGGATTCCGGCGGCGGCGCCGGCATCCAGGCCGACCTCAAGACTTTCTCGGCGCTCGGCGTCTACGGCGCCAGCGTGATCACGGCGCTCACCGCCCAGAACACCCGCGGCGTCCAGGGCATCCACGACGTGCCGGCCGACTTCGTGGCCCGGCAGATCGACAGCGTGTTCTCCGATCTGGCGGTCGATGCCGTGAAGATCGGCATGCTGTCGCAGATCGCGGTGATCGAGGCGGTCGCCGACGGGCTGTCACGGTGGGCCGGGACCGCCCCGGTGGTCCTCGACCCCGTGATGGTCGCCACCAGCGGCGACCGGCTGATCTCGCAGGACGCCGTGGCGGCGCTCCGCGAGCGGCTGATGGGCCGGGCCGACCTGATCACCCCCAACCTGCCGGAAGCGGCGGTGCTGCTCGGCGAGCCGGTCGCCGGGGACGAGGCGGCAATCGTCGCCCAGGCCCGGCGGCTCATCGCGCTGGGCGCCCGCGCCGTGCTGATCAAGGGCGGCCACGGGACCGGGGCGCTAAGCGTCGATCACCTCGTGACACGGGAGGGTCACGCGCAGACCTTCGCGGCCCAGCGAATCGCCACGCGCAACACCCACGGCACCGGCTGCACGCTCTCGTCCGCGATCGCGGCGGGGCTCGCCCGGGGCCTGACGCTGCCGGAGGCGGTGACGGCCGCGAAGGACTACCTCACGGCCGCGCTCACGGCCGCGGATCGCCTTGCGATCGGCGCCGGCCATGGGCCGGTCCACCACTTCCACGCGATCTGGCGTTAGCTTCCAAAGCCCCCTGCCTTGCGTCCGGACGGCGATTGCGTTTGAAGAAGCGCACGATCGTTCGGATAACGGAACGGCCAGGGTGGACCGGTGACGATGCAGGACCAGGCGGAACGGCCCGACCGGACGCGCGGACGCGACCTGCTGACCGGGGCGCAGGTGCTCTCCGGCCAGCTCGGCAAGACGATCCAGCGCCTGCGCAAGGCCTACAACCTTTCGCTGTCGGAACTCGCCGAGCAATCGGGCGTGGCGAAGTCGATCATCAGTCAGATCGAGCGCAACGAGACCAACCCGACGCTGGCGACGATCTGGCGGTTGTCCCAGGCGCTCGACGTGTCGATCGACCGGGTCCTGGCGTCGAGCGACGAGGAGCCGTTCATCGAGAAGACCTCCCGGGCGGACACCCCGATCCTGGTCTCGGAGGACGGCAAGGTCCGGCTGGCGATCATCGGCTGGATCAAGACGATCGAGTGGCTGCAATGGTATGAGGTCACGGCCGACCTCGGCGGCGTCCTCGATTCGGATCCGCACCAGCGCGGCTCGGTGGAATCGCTCTCGGTCGCCGAGGGCGCGTTCGAGGTCGAGATCGGCGGGATCGTGCAGCGCGCCCGGACCGGCGAGACCCTGCGCTACCGCTGCGACCGGCCTCACCTCGTGCGCTGCACCGAGGGCCCGGCCCGGGCTACCATGGTGGTGATCCTAAAGGCGGCCGTGATGGAGTGACCGGCCGGGCGACCTTCTTGTGCGAACGATTGGGTTGTAGCAACCTCAAGACCGAGAGGCATTACGGGAATCAAGGGCGGCCCCGTGGAGCGTATCGGGCGGCTGCTCTTTGACCACCCCCTTGTGAAAGCCGTCGGACTCGGCCTCCTTGGTCTTCTCGGCAACGTTCTGTCGGGCGCCTACATCTTCGAGATCACGAAGACGATCGACGGAGTACAGGTTCTCGATTGGAGCGCGACGCCTTACAGCCGTTCGTTCTGGCTTCTCGTGATCGTCCTATCAGGCATGGGTTTGTACGGTTGGGGGGCCGCCCGCTACGAAAACAGGATGCGCCGCGCATTGAGTGAGGCCGACGTTCTGGGCATCGCGCTTCAGGAACTGGTCGGCCCGATGATCGAAGCGGCGAAACGCGATATTCAGGACAGGAAGCTGCGGACGCTCGACGACGTCAAGCGAATGTTCGGATCCGAGTCGGGGGATCGTCAGCCATGAACACCGTGTTCACCCAACATGCCGTCGACCGCATGCAGGCGCGCGACGTCAACGACATCGACGTGAGCCGTCTTCTCGAGAAGGTCGAGCATGTCTCGAGAGATCGCGAGACCCTGACGCGTTCGGAAGATGTCGTCCGCTTAGGCAAGCGTCACGGCGAGGAGACCTTCATCGTTCGTGCCGGCGACATGAGGGCTGTCTTGGCGCTCACGCAAGACCGACCGGAGCAGATGATCGTCCTCGGCGTATTCCGGGCTGACGAAGCGCCGTCTTCCATCGACCGATTACAGCCGGGCGTCTGATCGACGGCATCGTGCGGCTCAGGCCGCGCCCCGTCACCGTCCGGTATTCACCCACCGCACCACGTCGGCCAGCACGGTGGTCAGGGCCTGGTCGAGGGCGCGGGCGCCGTTGCCGGCGTCGATCTTGGCCACCGGCACGCGGGCGGTGAAGATCCGGGCGGCGGTGACCTTACCGGTGCCGTCGGCCACGAGCTTCAGGGACAGGTCGACCACCGCCTCACCGGTCGTCGCCTGGATGTCGAAGGCGCGGATCTCGCTGATCAGCTGATAATCCGCCACGACCTTGTCGCCGGGCCGGCTGACCGAGCGGAGCCGGCCGGAATTCTCCAGGCTCTGCAGGAGGCGGGTCTGGATCAGCCGCGGCAGCCGGTCGGCCCATTGGCCGCCGCCCAGGAAGGCGAGGGCGCCGCCGGATTCGCGCACGATGATCCGGTCGGCCTCGAACGGCTGGATCCCCACGGGCTCCGACACGGCGATCGAGCGGCCGGCCGCGACCGGGCGCCCGGCCGGAGGGAGCGCCGCGAGATCGAAGGTCAGGGGCGTCGCACCGCCGCAGCCACCCAGCAGGGCGGCGAGCAGCGCGGCGGCGATGAGGTGGGACGAGCAGCGGGCCATACGCACAACCTGAGGAACCCCGCCGGCGAACGGCAGAGCTGTATAAGCTATGCCGCAGAAACTATCCCTCGCTCGTATAAGTGCCGTGCGCCGGGACACATCGGCCGGGCGCACGGTGATTTCACCGCCCGCCGTTGTATTCGGGCAACGACGGCTTGCCGCCGAAGATCACCTGGCTCGGGTCGCGCTCCAGGCTGCGCACGGTGCGGTTCAGGGTGTTGAGGGTGCGCTGCCCGTCTCCCGACAGGGCCTCCACCTCCCGGCGGCCGGTGCCGCTCAGGCGGCCGAAATTCGTCGAGATGCTGGCGGTGCGCTTGTCGAGGTTCTCCGACATGACGCGGAAGGCCTTGCCGGCGTCGCGCACCGAGACCGCGGCCGCGCGGATCTCCGTGAACGTGCTGGAGCCCTCCTGGCCGGAGGCGGAGCCGAGGAAGCTCTGGGCGCCGTTGAGCACCGCGTCGATCTTGTCGGCCGATGCGTTGAGCTTGGCCGCCAGTGAGCGGGCGTCGTGCACGGCGCCCTCAATGTCCGGGCTGGACTTCGACAGGGCCGCCGAGAACCGGTCGGCATTGTCGATTACGTGGCCGAGCTTCACCCCATCCACCGCCTTGACCAGGGTCGCGATGTTCGGGCCCGCATCGGCGAGCGTCTTCGAGAACGCCTCGACATTGGTGAGCGCGCGGTTGATCGCGCCCTCGTTGCCGGCCACGATCCGGTCGAGCCGGGCGAGCATGTCGTCGGCCCGCTGGGCGACCTGGCGGGCCAGCGCCATCATGTCCTGCATGTCGGAGGAATCGGCGAAGATCGTCGGCGGCTCGCCGTTGGCCATCGGGGCGAGCACGGGCGCGTCGGCGTTGCCGCCCGACAGGGAGATCACCGAGACGCCGGTCAGCATCGCCGAATCGAGCCGGGCGCGGGTGTCGGCCCGGAGCGGCGTCGAGGGGTCGACCTTGATCTGGGCGAGCACCCGGCGCGGGTCCTGCGGGGCGAGGCGGATATCGGTGACCTCGCCGACCTTGATGCCGTTGAAGTTCACGCTCGACCCGCGGGAGAGCCCCCCGACCGAGCCGGAGAATACGATGCGGACGATCTGGCTCACCTGCCGCGAGGAGCCACCGGAGAGCCACAGCACGGTGCCGAAGCCCGCCAGGATGACGGCGAGGGTGAAGGCCCCGATGAGGGCGTAGTTCGCGCGGGTTTCCATGCGATCAGCCTGCGGTTCCGCTCGGCGAACGGGGTCCGGCCGAGCTGCGTGTCCACGATCCCAGGCGGGACCGGGACGGGATCAGGGGGAAGGGGCGGTCAGGCATGCGCCGGCACCCCGGGGGTGATGGCGCGGGCCCGCTTGCCGTGGAAGTATGAGCGCAACCAGGGGTGGTCGCTCGCCAGCATCTCCTCGATCGTGCCGGCGGCGATGATCTGGCCGTCGCCCAGCGCCGCGATGCGGTCGCAGGCGGTGTAGAGGCTGTCGAGGTCGTGGGTGACCATGAACACGGTCAGGCCCAGCGTCTCCTTCAGGGTCGAGACGAGGTCGTCGAACTCGCCCGCGCCGATCGGGTCGAGCCCCGAGGTCGGCTCGTCGAGGAACAGGATCTCGGGATCGAGCGCCAGGGAGCGGGCGAGCGCCGCGCGCTTGATCATGCCGCCGGACAGCTCGGAGGGCAGCTTGTCCGCCGCATCCGGTTGCAAGCCGACCATCTCGATCTTGAGCCGGGCGAACTCGTCGAGCAGGCGTTCGGACAAGTCGAGATGCTCGCGCATCGGCACCTGGATGTTCTGTTTGACCGTCAGCGCCGAGAACAGGGCGCCCTGCTGGAACAGCACGCCCCAGCGCTGCTCCATGCGGCGGCGCTCGGCATAGGTCATGCCGTCGACGTCGCGGCCGAACACCTCGATCGTGCCCGCCCGCTTCGGCGTCAGGCCCAGGATCGTCCGGGTGAGCACCGACTTGCCCTGGCCCGACGGCCCGACGAAGCCCATGATCTCGCCCGCGCGGATGTCGAGGTTCAGCCCCTTGAGGATGGTGCGGTCCCGGAAGCCGACCACGAGGTCGCGAACCCGGATGATGGGTGCGGGGCCGGCGGCGGTCTCGGGCATGGCGGGGGCGATCATCACAGCGGGCTCAGAAATCGATCGCGGCGAAGAACACGGCGAACAATCCATCGAGGACGATGACCATGAAGATGGACTTCACGACTGAGGCGGTGACGTGGCGGCCCAGAGATTCGGCCGAGCCCTCCACGGCGAAGCCCTCGATCGTGGCGAGAATCCCGATGATCAGTGCCATGAACGGCGCCTTGATCAGGCCGACCATGACGTGGTGCACGCCCACCGCCGCCTGGAGCCGGACCAGGAACTGATCCAGCGTCAGCCCGCCGTACAGCATGGCGGTGAGGCCGCCGCCAGTGAGCGCGGCGATGTCGCCGATCAGCGTCAGCATCGGCAGGCCGACCATCAGGGCCAGCACCCGTGGCACGATCAGGATCTCGATGGGATCGAGGCCCATGACCCGGAGGGCGTCGACCTCCTCGCGCATGCGCATCGAGCCGATCTCGGCGGTGATCGCCGAGCCCGAGCGGCCCGCGACCATGATCGAGGTGAGCAGGACGCCCATCTCGCGCAGGATCAGGAGGCCGATCAGGTTCACCACGAAGGTCTGGGCGCCGAAGCGCTGGAGCTGGAAGATGCCCTGCTGGGCGACGATGCCGCCGACCAGGAACGAGATCAGCACGATGATCGGGGCGCCGTTGAAGGCCACCTGCTGGATCTGGTTGACCAGGGCGGTGCCCCGGAACGTGCCCGGCCGCAGGGCCACCCGCCCGCAGGCGGCGATCACCTCGCCCAGGAAGGCGAGGGCGGTGACGAACTCGCGGCCGCCGCGCACGGTTTCGCGGCCGACCGTGTCGAGGAACCCGACGACGCGGCCGCGTCGCAGCGGGTCCGCGGCCTCGACCTCGCGCAGGCGGACCTCGCCCAGCAGGGTCCGGTGCTCGGTCCGCACGCCGACATAGGTCAGCGCGCCTCCCGCGTGCTCGATCTCGGCGCGGGTCCGCTCGAGCACCCAGGCGCCCAGCGTGTCGAGCCGCTCGATCCCGGACAGGTCCACCGTCACGGAACCGGTCCGGCCGGCCGCCAGGATGCGCGCCGCATTCGCCTCGACGGTCGGCGCCTGGTCGGCGGTCCAGCGCCCGTCGAGCGCCAACCGGCCATCCGCCGGCCGGTCCCGCAGCGATGCGCCGGGAACCATGCCCTCGCTCAGCAAGCCCTAACTCCTCGATTGGAGGCACCACCCTGCCGTGTGGTTATGTCGACATTACGGTTGACGATCCGTATCCGGCGGCACGCGGCCGGAGGCGAGCGCCAGACCCAGGCCGCAGGCGGCGAGCGGCGCCATCAGCAGGAAGGCGAGGGGGCCGCCGGCCCGGTAGGCGAGCCCGCTCGCCAGGGTGGCGACCACGGAGATTCCGGCGTTGACCGCGCTGAGCGTGCCCTGCGCCCGGCCCCGCGCGCCCTCGGGGGCGTAGGCCGACACCGCCGCCATCGCGCCGAGCTGCGTCGCCCCGAAGGTCAGGCCGTGCAGGCCCTGGAGCGGTACCAGGGCGGCCAGGTGGTCGCCCAGAAGATACATGCCGACCGCGCGCAGGATCGCCGCCGCGGCGCCCAGAGCCAGCAGCCGCACCGGGCTGCGCCAGGCGGCGGGGAGGGCGGTGATGCCGGCAAACAGCGCGATCTCGGCCAGCACGCCGGTCGCCCAGAGCGAGCCGACCCAGGCCGGTGCGATCCCCTGGCTGGTCCAGTAGATGCTGCCGAACCCGTAGATCGCCCCGTGGCTCGCCTGGATCGCCGCCGCGGCGCCGATGCAGAGCCACAGCCTGAGCGGCAGGCGCGGCCGCACGGTCCCGGACGGGACCTGCGGCAGGGCCACCACCGAGCGGCTGCGCCAGGCCACGAACCCCGCCGCCAGGGCGAGGCCGGTGAGCAGCAGCGGCACCGCGAGCTGGCCGCCGAGCGCGGAGAGCATCAGGCCGCCCGCGAGGTTGGCCAGCAGGAACGCGATGGAGCCCGCCATCCGGATCCGGGCGTAGACCAGGCGGGCGTCGCGGCGCACGGCCGCCAGAGTCAGGTAGTCGATGCACGGCACCAGCGGCGCGCCGGCCACGGCGTTGAGGACGATGAGCGACGCGAGCGCGGGCCAGCCGAGCCCGGCGGCGCCGGGCATCAGCGCGTAGGTCAGGCTGAGGGCGAGGCTGCCGATCATGATCAGCCGCCGCGGACCCAGCCCGCGGTCGAGCAGGCTCATCAGCGGCGCCGTCGCGACGATCCGCGTGGCGATCGGCAGGGCGAGCAGCACGCCGATCACCCCGGCATCGAGGCCGAGGCCGTCGAGCCAGAGCGGCATGAACGGCATCGCGATGCCGATCTCGGTGAAGACGACGGCGTACAGCAGCGACAGGCGCGCCGGGCCGGACGGACGAGGCAAGGATAAGAGGTCCCGGAGGAAGGGAAGCGGGTTCGGGGACGTCCCGGGTCCCGGGTGCGAACGCCGTAAGCGCCCGTTAAACCCTCCCTGTCAATTTGCCGTCTCCCGGTTCGCACCGCGCGCCGGCCGTCGCCGTGCCGTCCTTTCGGGTTCGGAGGGATCCCATGTCCGGTTCAGCCCCCGCAGGCGCCCTCGCCGAGTACGAGGCGATCGAGGCGACGATCTGCCTCAGCGAGCGCGGGCGCTGGTTTCTGGCCGAGTATGCCCGGCGCAACCGGGCCGCCGAGACCGAGATGCTGCTCGGCGCCATGAGCCGGCTCGAGCACGTGGTGACGGCCGAGCGGGACAACCAAGCCTTCGGTCAGCTGCACGGCAACCTCGTCGAGATGGCCGCGGCGATCAGCCAGACCAAGGCCGAGATCGCCGCGATCAGCGCGCGCGACAACGAGCAGACCCGCCTGACGCAGGCCTCCCTGGCGCTGGACGCCATCGTCCGCGAGACCGAGCAGGCGACCTCCGACATCCTCGGCTCGGCCGAAGCGATCCAGGAGGCGGCCTGGACCCTGCGCGAGCGGGGCGCCGACGCCCCGACCTGCGACGCGCTGGATCGGCACGCGACCGCGATCTACACGGCCTGCTCGTTTCAGGATCTCACCGCCCAGCGCACCGCCCGGATCGTCTATACATTGCGCTACCTCGAGGACCGGCTCGCGTCGATGATCGCGATCTGGGGCACCGACGCCGAGCGGATCCCGCCGATGCCGGTCAACCCGGCGGCCGGGGCCCTGCCGGACGCGCCACCGCTCGACCTCTGCCAGAGCGACATCGACCGCTACATCGCCATGGAGGTCCCGGCCGTGACCGCGGCGGCGCTCGTCGCCCGCCCGGGAAGCCCGCCGCTGCACGAGGACATCGTGTTCCTGCCCGTCTCGGACGAGGCGGAAAACGCGACGATCGAGGATCTCGCGGCGGAAAACGCGTTCGTAGGCATGGATGCCATACACGCCGAGCCCAGCCCCAACGCGGATGGGGCCGAGTTCGCGGCCGCACCCGCCTTGGAACCGGGCTTGCCGGCCTTGAGCTTCGCGGCGATCGACGCGCTGCCGCCGGAGCAGCGGCTCGCCCTGTTCGCCTGACGGCGCGGACGCGCCCGGAGCCTGCTATCAGGGGGCCCCGCCCGCCGAGGGCCGTCAGACGAAACGCTTCCGTGGCCCTGAACCTGATCAAGCTCTGCGTCGGACCCGCCTCCATCGCCGACCTCGAAGCCCGTCAGGAGCGGTACCGGGCCGAGGCTTTGCGCGAGGGTCGGCCGGCCGACCCGTTCCACGTCACCCGCACCCTGCCCAAGCGCCATCGCGAGATCGCCGGCAAGGGCTCGATCTACTGGGTGATCCGCGGGACCCTGTCCTGTCGGCAGGCGATCACCGCGATCGAGAAGCTGACCGGAGAGGACGGCATCCCGCGCTGCCGGCTCGTCTTCGACCCGCGCCTCGTTCCGGTGTCGCCCCGCCCCTGCCGACCGTTCCAGGGCTGGCGCTACCTCACGGCCCGAGACGCACCGGCCGACCTGGGCGCCGGGCAATCGGGCGACCTCGCCGAGATGCCCGAGGCCCTGCGCCGCGAGCTGGTCGGTCTGGGCCTTCTCTGAGGCCGCGTACCGGCGGCGCGGGTACGTGATGCACCCGCGCCGGCCGTCGTCCTACGCCCCGTCGAAGCGCCCGCTGGCATGGGCCAGCATCGTGTAGACCTTGCCGGTCTCCGAGGTGAGGTAGGCGTCGGTCCGCTTGGCGTCGCTGTCGTTCTTGACCACGTCGCCCAGCAGCCGCTCGAACTCACCCACGTACCGGTCGACGCTGCGGCGGAACTCCGCATCGGCGCGGTAGCGGCGCTGGATCTCCGCGAAGGTGGTCCGGCCCTGCGGCGTGTAGATGCGCGGGTCGAACAGGTTCGGCTCACCCCGGCGATAGCGCTCCCACAGGTCCACCACGGTCCGGTGCTCGATCATCCGGGCGATGTCGGTGGAGATCGTGTCCAGCGCGATCCGGCCGGTCTCGGCGGGGGCCTGAGACTGCGCCGGGGATTGGCGGCCCGACGGCGCCGGGGACGCGGCGCTGGTGGCCGCCGGCTCGGCGTCGTCGTCCTCGTCCAGCGAGGCGCGCGTCAGCAGGTCCGACAGCCAGCCGCGCTTGGCGCCGCCCGCCGTCATGGCGGCGGGGCGGGCAGTCGCAGAGGGCCGCGGCGCCTCGATCCGGGCCGGACCGATGGCGGACCGCGCCGGAACCTGGGGCGCCGGCAGAGCCGGAGTCGAGACCGGCTGAGCCTGCGTCGCAGTCGAAGCGCTGCTCACCTGCGCCGCCGAGACGGCGCGGGAGCCGCCCTCGGCTACCCGGCGCTGGGCCTGCGGCTGGGCCACGTCCACCGAGCGGGTGGTGCGGGACACGAGGGCCGACAACTCGTTCAGCGCCTTGATCTGGTCGGCCACCACCCGGCGCATCTCGCCGGTGGCATCCTGCGTCTCGCGCGGCAGGTCGAGGACGCCCCGGGCGAGTTCGGCGCGAGTCGCGTCGAGTTCGCCGCGGATCGAGCCCGCCATCTCCCGCAGGGACGAGACCGAGGCCCCGAACTTGGTCTGCGCCTCGTCGAGGCCGCTTCGCATCTCCCGGGCGGCCTCCTCGATGGCCTGCCGCACGCCCTGGGCCGCCTTCTCGCTCTCGGCTCCCGCGCTGTCCTTGAGGCCCTCGAAGGCGCTGGTGACCGAAGCCCCCGCGCCCTCCGCCGAGCGGGTCAGCGCCTCGCCGACGGCGCGGGCGCGCTCCTCGGCGGTCCGCAGCGTGCGCTCGATCGTCTCGGCCAGGGCGCCGCCCTGCTGCTCCAGGGTGTTGGCGCGTGCCTCGAACCCGGCCAGCGCCTCCGCGAGCGCGGCCTCGCGGCCCGACAGGGTAGCCCCAAGGCGCTCCTCGATCGCGGCGAGCGACGAGGCCGCCCGGTCGAGCGCTGAAACGTGCACGGACGTCTGCTCGCCGAGCGCACGGCCGCGGCCGTCGAGGGACTCGGCGAGGCCGGTCGCCTCGCGCAGCGCCGTGTTGGCGACCTCGCGCAGGGCCTCGACCTGGGACGCAACACCGGCGGTGGCGCGGCCGGTCTCCAAGGCGATGCGCTGCAGCGCCGACTGGACCTGCTCGACCCGGCCCGCCAGCCCCTGCTCGATCGCGCCGAGGTTGGTGCCTGCACCGGACACCAGCTCGCCCAGCGCCGCGTTGGCACCTTCGATCCGCTGGAGGACGGCACCCAGCTCGCGGCCCAGCCGGTCGTTGGTCTCGAACAGTTCGGTGAGGGCGCGGCCCGCGCCGTCGTCGATGGCGGCGCGGAGCAGCTCGGCCGAGGCCCGCGACTGCGCGGCCAGTTCCTCGGTCTGCAGCCGTAGCGTCTCGGCCAGAGGCACGCCGGTCTCGATCAGCACGCGCTCGATGGCGTCGGCACGGTCGGCCAGGGCCCGCGACAGGTCGAGCATCGGCCCGTCGATGGCCGCGCGCAGGCGCTCGACATGCCCTTCCAGGCTGTCGCCGACCGCACGGCAGCTGCCGTCGACGCTGGCGATGAGCGCCCCGCCCTTCTCCTCGATGGCGCGGACCAGCACCTCGGCGCTCTCCGCGAGGCGGCGGGACAGAGCCTCGCCGCGGGCATCGACCAGGGCGCCGAGCGCGGTGGAGCGGCGCTCGAAGCCGGCCCCCAGAGCCTCGGTGCGGGCGTCGATCAGGCCCGCCAGCGCCGCCTCGCGACGGCTGAGCGTGTCGGCCAGGGCGGCGTTGTGCGCGTCGACCTGCTCGGCATGCGCCCGCGCCCGCTCGTCGAGCGCCGCCACGAGGCTGGCGGTGCGCTCGTCCATGAGGCCCGCAAAGGCGTCGTGGCGGTCGTCGAAGGCGGTGGCCAGCGTCTCGGCGCGCTGGGCGACCAGCGTCGCGAACAGCCGCATGCGGCTGTCGATGCGCTGAGTGAAGGCGTCGGCACGGGCATCGACCCCGCGGGCCAGCGCCTCGCTCTGCGCCTCGACCGTGTGCACCAGGGCCGCGGTGCGCCCCTCGACGACGCCGTCGAGGTCGCGGATCCGCGCATCGAAGGCCTCGACCAGCGAGCCGGTGCGCCCTTGCGCGGCGTCGAGCAGCGCCTGGCTGCGCTCGCTGAGCAACGTCTCGATCGCCGAACGGGCCTCGTCGAAGGTCGTGCGCAGGGTCTCGATCCGGGTGTCCAGGAGGGCGGCCACGCCCGTAGGCGCCGCGTCGAGGAGGGTACGCAGGTCCTGCGTGCGCGCCTGGACCGCCATAGCGATCTCCCGGCCGCGGCTCTCCACCGAGAGCTCAAGGCTGGATTGCGCCCGCTCGAACAAGGTCCGGAGCTGACCGCTGCGGGCCTCGAAGGTCTCGGCGAACTGCGATTCGCGGGCCTCCAGCAGGCCGGCGATGGCCGGGTTCGCCTGCTCGATCACGGTCTGCAGGGCCTGGGTGCGGTACTCGATGGTCCCCGCGATCTCGCGACCGCGGCCATCGACCAGACGGTCGATCTCAGCCTGGGCCTGAGCGAACAGGGCCTGCAGGTCGCCGCTCCGGGCCTCGAAGGCCTGGGCCAGCTGGGTCTCCCCCGCCTGCAGCAGCCCGGCGATGGCCGGGCTGGCCTGCTCGATCACGGTCTGCAGAGCCTGGGTGCGGTGCTCGATCGCCCCCGCGATCTCGCGGCCGCGGCCGTCGACCAGACGATCGATCTCCGACTGCGCCTGGGCGAACAGGGCCTCCAAGTTGCCGCTCCGGGCCTGGAAGGCCTGGGCGATCTGGGTCTCACCCGCCTGCAGCAGGCCGGCGATGGCCGGGCTGGCCTGCTCGATCGCCGTCTGCAGGGCCTGGGTGCGGTGCTCGATGGTGCCGGCGATCTCGCGGCTGCGGCCGTCGACCAGGCGGTCGATCTCCGACTGCGCCCGATCGAACAAGGCGCGCAGGTCGGCGAAGCGGGCATCCAGCAGGTCCGCCATGTCGGTGGGCGCCGCGTCGAGGGTCTGGCGCAGGCCCTCGGTCCGGGTGGTGATCGTGTCGGCGAGTTCCTGACCGCGCACCTCCACGAGATCGCGCAGGCCGGCCTGAGCCTCCTCGAACAGGGCCTGGAGGCGCTGCGTGCGGCTGTCGAGGGTCGCGGCGAGCTGGCGCTCCCGGGTCTCGACCAGCGCGGTGACGGCGGCGGGCGCCGCCTCCAGCATCGTCCGCAACGCCTGGATCTTGGTGTCGACCGAGGCGGCGAAGCGGCCGCCCCCGCCTTCCACAACCGCGTCGAGGGCGGTGTGGGCTTCCTCGAACAGGGTCCGCAGGCCCTGGGCGCGGGCGTCCAGGGTCTCGGCCAGGCGGTTGCCGCGACCCTCGACCAGGTTCTCCAGGTGCCCGAGGCGTTCGTCGAACAGGCCGCCGAGCGCCTGGGTCCGGGAATCCAGGGCCCCGGCGGCGCTGCCGAAGGCGTCCTCGACGGCGGCGATCAGGGCGCGGCCGCGTGTATCCAGCGCCTCGTTGAGCGGGCCCATGCGGCCGTCGAGGGTGGTGGCCAGGGTGCCGGCATGGCCGTCCAGCATCACGCGGATCTGGTTGGTGCGGTCGTCGAGCAGGCCGTGGACCGAACGCACGCCCTCGTCGAGCAGGCCGCTGATGTCGGCGGTGCGGCTCGACAGGGTGTGGCCGAGGCGGCCCTCGCCGGCCTCCAGCATCCGCTCGGCATCCGCAATGGTCTGCTGGAGCTTGGACAGGACGCTGTCGCCGCGCTGGTCGATCAGCTCGGCCAGCGAGGTGCCGCCGCGGTCGAACAGGCGCGCCAGCTCGGTGATGCGGCCGCCGATCGCCCCGAACACGGTCCGGCCCTTCTCGTCGAGTTCGCTCGACATGGCGGCGATGCGCTCGTCGATCAACGTCGCGAGCAGTTCCGAACGCTCGGCGAAGGCCGCGCGCACGGCCTCGGTGCGGGCGGAGAGGGCCGCGTCGGCGCTCTGGGCCCGCTCGTCCACCAGCTGGACGATCTCCTGCACCCGGCCCGACAGCGAAGCCTCGAGGACCCGGGTGGATTCGGCCACGGCCCCCGTGAGGCTTCCGATGCTCTCGGCCATCGCCTTGTCGATCCCGCCGGTCCGGTCGGTGATCGTCGCGACCAGGTCGCGGGTGCGGCCGGCCAGTTCCTCGTCGACCGCGCGGGTGCGCGCCTCGATCAGGCGGATCGCCTCGAAGGCCTGCACGCCGAAGCTCTCGTCCACGAGGCGGGCGCGCTCATCGAGGGCGTTGGCAATCTCCTGCAGACGGCTGATGACGCCGGCGTCGAAATGCTCGGCGCTGCCCGCGATACGGCGGGCCATCTCGGCGGTGCGCCGGTCGATGTCCTGCCCGAGCCCCTCGGCCCGGCCGTCGAGCACCGCGACCAGGTTGCGGCTGCCCTCTTCCATGATCCGGGCCATCTCCCCGGTCCGGGCGGCCAGCGCCTCGTTCAGGGCCTTGCCGCGGGCGTCGATCCGGCCGTCGACGTGATCGACCAGGTTCGCCACGACGTCGCCGATCTCGGCCGCGCGCTTGGCCGAGCGCGCTTCCAGGTCGCCGAGATGGGTCTCGACCAGGCTGCCGGCCTCGCGGGCGCGGGTCGCGATGGTCTCGGCCACCGCCTGGCCCTTGACGGTGATGAGCCGGTCCATCTCCTCCAGCCGGGCCCCGACGGTCTCGCCCATCGTCGCGGTGTCGCGGCCGATGCGGTCGGCCAGGATGTCGCCGCGGGCGATGGTCTCCTGCAGGGCGGCGAGGCGGCTGCCGAGAGTCTCGTCGATAGCGCGGACTCGGCCGTCGGCGGTCTCGGCGAAGCTCGCGCCGGTCTGGCTGAGCGTGTCGGCGATGCGCGCACCCTGGCTCGCCACCGCGAGCACGATGTCGCGGCCGGTGCCGCTGATCCGGGTCTGGGTCTCCTCGGCATGGCTGGCCAGGAGTTCGGCCACGCCCTTGCCGTGCTCGCCGAAGGCGGCCTCCATCTCCCCGATGCGGGCGGCGAGGTCGTCCGAGATGGCGCGGGCGGCCTGTGCCAGGCTGCGGGTGGCGTCGCCGGTGCGGGCGGACAGCTCGCGGTTGAGGTCGCCGAGGGCGCCGCGCAGGGCGGTCACCGCGGCAGAGCCGCGCTCATTGAGTTCGATGCCGGCCCGGTCGGCGGCATCGCGGAAATGGGTCAGCAGGTTCGCGGTCTCGGCCGCGACCGCGCCGGTCACCTCGGCCGAGCCGTGGCGCAGGGTCTGCAGGGTATCGGCCAGGCGGGCGGACGCCGCGCGCGTGTGGGCCTCGAGTTCGCCGGTGACGGTGCTCGCGGAGCCGCGCAGGGACTGGACGGCGGCGGCGGCGCCGGCCTCAAAGCCGTGGCCCAGCGCCGAGAAAGCGGATTCCAGGCTCTGGGTGGCGGCCTCGGTCCTGTCGGTGATGTGGCCGCCGGCCCGCTCGGCCGCCGCCTGGACGCGGCTCTCGAGGTCCGAGGCCTGGACCGTCACGGTGTCGTGCAGGCGCGCCGCGATGCCGTCCATGCGCCCGGCCAGGGCATCGCCGCGCTCGGCGATCGTCTCGGCGATCCGCTCGGCGGTGCCGATCAGGTCATCGCGCACGGTGCCGGCCTGGCTGGTCAGCGTCTCGCCGACGCCGCCCATGGCCAGCGCCAGGGCGGCCTGGGCGTCGCGCCCGCGGCTCTCGATCGCCTCGGCGACGGAGAGGCCGGCCGTCTCGATCTCGGCACGCAGCGCCAAGCCGCGGCCGGCAATGTCCTGGGTGAGGGCCGCGCCGGTCTCGGCGAAGCGCGCGGTGATCTGAGTCCCCATCGCGCCGAACCGCTCCGTCAGCTCGGAACTCCGCGACAGGAAAGCGTTCTCCAGGCCGATCACCGAGCGCTCGAAGCTCTCGCGCACGACGCCGCCCTGGCGCTCCAGGGACTCGCTGACGCGCAGGCCGGTCTCGGCGAGGCTCTGGGCGACGGAGGCGGTGCTCTCGGCGATCCGCCCGGTGAGGGCGTCCCCGGTCGACTGGAACGCGCCGGTCACGTCGCGGGCGCGGGTCTCGAAGGCGCGCGTCAGGCTCTCGCCGACGTCCAGCAGGCTGCCGCGCACGCCCTCGCTGGTGGCCGCGAGGTTCTCGATCAACTCGTCGCCGCGCCCGGTCATCAGGCTGACGACCCGGTCGCCGGCCTCGCCAAGGGATGCGGTGATGGCCGCGCCGCGGGCGTCGAGCGCCCCGGTCACGCGCTCGCCCGCGCCGTTGAGCGCCAGGACGATCCGCTCGGACGCGCCCTCCAGCTCCTGGCTCAGGCTCTGGTGCGAGCCGGTGATCGCGCCGCGCACCCGCTCGGCGTTGGTGACGATGGATTCCCGCTGGGCCACCAGCTCCTCGACGAGGGAGCGGATGCGGATCTCGTTGTCGGAATAGGCCCGCTCCAGGGTGGCGATCTCGCCGCGCACCAGGGTCTCGAGTTCGCCGGCCCGGGCGAGCGCACGCTCGACGCCGTCGCCGACCGCGGCGACTTCCCGGCGCACCGTCTGCGACATGGTCAGGACCGCATCCGTGGAGAAGCTCTCGGGCTCGGCCAGGCGCACCGCGACTTCGCCGACCGCGCGGGCAACGAGGCGCATCTCCTGCGCCCGCGCGGCCAGCATGGCGGCGATCACGAACAGGACGACCGGCCCGAGCAGGGCCGCGGCGCCCACCGTCGCCTGGAGCGGGGTGAGGCCCGAGACGACGCCGCGCAGGTCGCCGCCGGATTGCAGCCAGGCGACCAGCACCAGGCCGGCGATCCAAGCGAGGCCGGCCAGCAACGCGTACAGATAAGGCTTGGGCGAGGAGCGCACCCGCAAGGTCTGCTGCAGGATACCGATGTTGCGCCGGTCATCGTTCGCCACCAGCGAGCGGTCGGGCGGCAGCAGTCCGCCCTCGCGGCGCGGACGCTCGCGGCCGGGCGGGGGCAGGTCGGAGGCCAGCGGCGGGTCGAGGTCGAGGCGCGGCGGCGTCTGGCGGCCGGCCGGGTCGAGGGCACCGTCGAGCAGGGGATCGGCATCCCCGACATCGGGCAGGCGCGGCTCGGCGCGGCTCTCGGTGCCGGTCGGCGTCAGGGCGTCGAGGTTCAGCGCCTGCTCGATCGCAGAGAGCGCGGCCTCGGCCGGATCCTTCAGCTTCTTCTCGGTCGCCATTCAACGCCTCGTCACACGGGTTTCACCGGCACCTGGGGAGGCTGATGCCAGAGACGCAACGTCCCGTTTACCATTACAGGATTAGACGCGGACACCGATTGCCGATACCCGAGCCGCCGTCCGACCCCAGAAACCGTTACGAGAATGGTTACCGGGTCCGCCGCCTTCCGGCTGCACCATCTTGGCGCAGATGAGGGTCCCTGCGCGATCCCCGTCCAGCGAATCGGGGGGTGAATCATGGGGAGAGGTTCGGCAACCCCCAGAAGAATGCGGATTCCGGGAGTTCGAGCATGCTGGCCATCGACCGTGCGGAACTCGATGCGCAGACCTTCGGCGACGCCGAGTTGGCCGACGAGGTGCTGGCGCTGTTTGCCGGGCAATGCCGGTCGATCCTACCTCGGCTGACCGACCCGTCCCTGCCGGCCGCCCAGCGCGCC
The DNA here is from genome assembly GCF_008040085.1 of Methylobacterium sp. WL7. Lineage (NCBI taxonomy): Bacteria > Pseudomonadati > Pseudomonadota > Alphaproteobacteria > Hyphomicrobiales > Methylobacteriaceae > Methylobacterium > Methylobacterium sp. WL7. Next base: position 22,189 of record NZ_VRVG01000015.1, read on the forward strand.
GACCTCGCCCACACCCTGAAGGGCTCGGCCTCCGGGGTCGGCGCCACCCGGGTCCGCGCCTGCGCGGACGCCGCCGAGGCACGATTGCGGGCCGGCGCCGGGGCGGTCGCCCTCGACGACCTCGTTCAGGCCGTCGCGGCGGCACTGGCCGAGATCGCGCCGGACGCCGAGTCTTAAGAGCGTCGGTTCGCCGAACAGGCGCCGATGCGGCGATCGATCCGGAACGGACCGCCGCCACCGCGCTTGCATTCCATGGCCTCAGCCGCCAAGCAGTCACCCCGCCCGTCGAAGCGAGGCCGCTCGACGCGAGCCCGGAGCCGAGCATGCCCAAGATCACATACGTCGACCACGCCGGGACGGAGAGGACCGTCGAAGGCAGCGTCGGCGCGACCGTGATGGAGACGGCGTTGCGCAACAACGTCCCGGGCATCGATGCGGAGTGCGGCGGCGCCTGCGCCTGCGCCACCTGCCACGTCTACGTGGCCGACGCGTGGATCGACGTCGTGGGCAAGGCCCAGGACATGGAGCAGGACATGCTCGATTTCGCCTCCGACGTGCGCGAGAATTCCCGCCTGTCCTGCCAGATCAAGATCGCCCCGAACCTGGACGGGCTGGTGGTCTCGACCCCGGCGCAGCAGGGATAGGCTATCGGGCGCTTAGCTGACGAGAGAATGAGGTTGCCCACCTTCGATAGGGCTTGCCTTCACGCGTCATATTCAGCGCGCAGGTGAAGTCGAGGATGACTCCCCATGAGGCTCGCGCGGGGCTAAGCTGTCGCGCGGGTATCATCGTTTTCCGAAAGCAAGCTACCATCTTTCGGGACGACGCTGCGGGAGCCTGAACATGACCAGGGTTGAATTCCGGCAGGAACATCGGCTGGACTCGTCCGACGAGACGGCACAACAGCGTAAGGCTCGCCTCGCAGCCGAAGCGTCGATGCTGGCGGTCGCCAAAGCGGATATCGCAGACGGTCGATATATCGCGGACGGCGATGTCGATGCTTGGCTTGATGCCTGGGTGAATGGAGAGCCGGTCGAGATTCCTGAAGCCTCTGCCCACTCGCGCAAGCGCTAATTTGCGACGTACGAACTCCGAACCGTGTCGTTTCGCTTTCGGATTTCCCGCGCGGCGGCGGCTGATCTCGCTTCCGTGCGAAGATGGCTCCGCCAGCCTGGCGCAGGGGAGAGGGCGGCACACCGCCTTGCTCAGATCAACAGAGCCCTTCAGGAACTGCGACACACCCCGCTCATGTGGCCGGACGGCGAGCATGATGGAACGCGATCCCGCACCGTAGCGGGCCACCGAATCGTCTACGCGATGACAGACGACGAAGGCACGGGGACAGTCGATGTGCTCTGCGTCTTCGGACCCGGCCAGAGTTCGGATAACCTTTGACGCCCTGTCTGTTTTGACCGGCCCTCACCGCACCAGCGCCCGGGCCGCCGCGTCGAGCCCGTCGAGGGTGAGGGGGAACATGCGGCCGCCCACGAGCCGCTGCACCATCCCGATCGACTGGGTGTAGCCCCAGTGGGTCTCCGGTATCGGGTTCAGCCAGGCCACCTTCGGGAAATGGTCGAGGAGCCGCTGCATCCAGACGGCGCCGGGCTCCGCGTTCCAATGCTCCACCGAGCCGCCCGGCGTGGCGATCTCGTAGGGGCTCATCGAGGCGTCGCCGACGAACACCACCCGATAGTCGCTGCCGTAGGTGCGGATCACCTCCGTCAGCGGGGTCCTGGCCTCGTGCCGGCGCCGGTTCTCGGTCCAGACCGCCTCGTAGGGGCAGTTGTGGAAGTAGTAGTGCGCGAGGTGCTTGAACTCCGAGCGCGCCGCCGAGAACAGCGCCTCCGCCTGCTCGATGTGCCAGTCCATCGAACCGCCGACATCCAGGAACAGCAGAACCTTGACGGCATTGCGCCGCTCCGGCCGCAGCCGCACGTCGATGTAGCCCTGGCGAGCGCTCTCGCGGATCGTGCCGTCGAGGTCCAGTTCCTCGGCCGCTCCCGTCCGGGCGAAGCGGCGCAGCCGCCGCAGCGCGAGGCGCATGGTGCGCGCGCCGATCTCGCGGTCGTCGTCGAGATCCTTGAACTCGCGCTTGTCCCAGACCTTCACCGCGCGGAAGTTGCGGTTGCCGTCCTGGCCGATGCGGATGCCCTCGGGATTGTAGCCGTAGGCGCCGAACGGCGAGGTCCCGCCGGTACCGATCCATTTCGAGCCGCCCTGGTGGCGCTCCTTCTGCTCGGCTAGGCGCTGCTTCAGGGTCTCGAACAACTTGTCCCAGCCGAGCGCCTGCAACTCGACCTTCTCGGCGTCGGTCAGATACTTCTCCGCGAGCTTGCGCAGCCATTCCTCGGGGATGGCTGCGGGCTCCACCGCTTCCCCGAGAGTCTCCAGCCCCTTGAAGACGGTGCCGAACACCCGGTCGAACCGGTCGAGATGCGCCTCGTCCTTCACCAGGGCCGTGCGCGCGAGGAAGTAGAACGCCTCGACGTCCCGCTCGGCTAGGCCCTGGTCGAGGGCGCCGAGCAGGGTCAGGTACTCCTTGAGGGAGACGGGAACCTTCGCGTCTCGGAGGGCCGTGAAGAAGTGCAGCAGCATCCCCGAAGAACGCGCCAGCAAAGCGCGCGGGTCAAGCCCAGGCGAATCAGCCAAGTTCAGGATCCGGCGGCCCGCACATCCGGCGCTGATCTCAGAGTCGTTTCAGATGGTCGACAAGATTCATCGGCGTGCGAAGTGCTTATCCAGAGTCTCCCGGAGAGTCTCCAGAAGCCTCGGAGAGTCATAAGCTGGGCATAACTCACCGAATCTGTTGATATGTGCGGGTCCAAGCCTCGCGCAGTCACTGAAACGGTCATGGGAATCGCTCAACTCGGCATCTCAGGTGTGTTCAGCCGCGAGGACGCGTGCCGCACCAACCGAAGCGAGGAGACCAGCAATGGCGGTCATCCTGCGGAATCTGACGGATTTCAAGCGGTTTCTCGGGAAGCCGGGCGCGACGATTCAATTGGTGCGCAACACCTTCATGGATCGCCAGCCCGAGACGACCCGTGAGGCCTACCGCGCCAAGGGCATGTACGCGCCGCGCGCCGTGCAAGCCCTGTCGCGCAAGGCCGCGGTGTTCACCCTGCGGGGGTTCCCCGGGACCGTGTGGCTGTACTGGGACAAGGGAGCACGCGGCTGGCGCTTCGCGGGGGACACCGTGACGGTCCCCTTGGTCACCGGCCTCGGACCGGCGGACGAGATCGTCTACCGGTGCAGCTTCGCCGACGGGTTCGAGCCGGCGCCGCGCAACCGCGTGACGCGTCAGCCCAAGCACGCCGAGGCGCATCTCGCCTCGGCGTGATGAGCCGAACCCGGCTCACGCCTCCTGGCGCCCGGCCTCCTGACGCGGCGCCGCCTCCTTCTTGGCCGGCGGCTTCCCGAGGGCCTTCCCGACGGTGCGCCGGGCACGGAAGATCGGCTTGGCCTCGTTCTCGCGCTTCTTGAGCAGCGCGCGGTACTCGTCCCGCCGCTCGTGGATCGACGCGATGACGAGCCCCATCGGCACGCCGACATCGACTAAGACGGCCTCCGACAATTGCAGGGACGCCTCGATGGTCTCCGGCACGGCGTCGTCGACGCCCAGTTCGTAGAGTGCCGAGGCGTGCCGGGCGTCGCGGGCGCGGGCGACGATCGTCAGGTCCGGTCGCTCCGCCCGGGCCGCCGCCACCGCCTGCTCGACCGCCCGCGGGTTGTCGAGGGTGACCACCAGGGCGCGCGCCGTCGCGATGTCGCAGCGGCGCAGGATCTCGGTGTTGCCCGAATCCCCGAAATAGACCGGCGCGCCGGCGCGGCGCTGTTCGGCGACCCGGGCCGCGTCGGAGTCGAGGGCGAGGTAGGGGATCCCGTGCCGGTCCAGCATCTCGGCGACCTGGCGGCCGACGCGGCCGAAGCCCGCGATCACCACCCGGTTCTCCACCCGCTCCGGCAGCGGCTCCGCCTTCATGGCGGCCTGGGCGGCGCTGGCCGCACCACGGCTCAGCCTGCGGCCCAGGGCCGCCAGCGCCGGGATCATGATCATCGTGACCGTGGTCACGATCAATGCGGCGGCGCCGACATCCTCCGGCACCAGCCCGGTGGCGGCCGCGCCCCCGATCAGCACGAAGGCGAATTCGCCGCCCGGCCCGAGCAGCAACGCCGCCTCCAGGGCCACCGGGCGCGAGATCTTGAGGGCGGGGGCGGCCATCATCACCACGGCGGCCTTGATCAGCACCAGCGCCAGCGACAGGCCGAGGATCGCCCCCGGCGCCGCCATGAGCTGCGCGGGATCCAAGTTCATGCCGACGGAGACGAAGAACACGCCGAGCAGCAGGCCCTTGAACGGGTCGATGGTCGCCTCGATCGCCCGGCGGTACTCGGTCTCGGCCAGCAGCAGCCCGGCCACGAAGGCGCCCAGCGTCATCGACAGGCCGCTCGCCGCAGCCGTCAGCGCGGTGCCGACGATGACCAGCAGGCAGGCCGCCATGAACAGCTCGGTCGAGCGCGTCCGCGCCACCAGCTGGAACAGCGGGCGCAGGGCGAGGCGGCCGGCGACCACGATCAGCACCAGCGCGATGGCGGCCTGGCCCAGCGCCATGGCCAGCGCCCAGCCCTTGTCGCCCTCGTCGCCGCGGCCCAGCACCGCGATCGCGAACAGCACGGGAGCGACAGCGAGGTCCTGGAACAGCAGGACCGCGAAGCTGGCGCGGCCGGAGGGCGCGTTGAGCCGCTTCTGCTCGGCCAGGACCGGCAGCACCACCGCGGTGGACGACAGGGCCAGCCCGATGCCGACGATCACGGCGCCCGCGAGCGGCACCTGCAGCCCGTACAGGATCGCCCCGAGGATCAGCGTCGAGCAGCCGACCTGCAGCGAGCCGAGGCCGAACACGAGCCGCCGCAGGGTGCGCAGCCGCTCCCACGACAGCTCGACCCCGATCATGAACATCAGGAAGATCACCCCGAACTCGGCCAGGTGCGAGATCTCGGTGCGGTTGCCGATGGTGAAGAGGTGGACGTAGGGATGGGTGTCGGCGAGCCGACCGAGCCCGAAGGGTCCGAGCAGGGCGCCGGCGCCGATGAAGCCGAGCACCGGGGAGATCCGCAAACGGTGGAACAACGGCACCACGATACCCGCGGTGACGAGGAACAGGATCGCTTCCTTGTAGGAGCCGGCGTGGACTTCAGGCATCGGCGGCGGATCGAACCTCCTGTTTCCGACCGGTGCGGAGGCCGATCACGGATGCGCGATCATGGGTCGGCCCCGTGCATCGGGCAACCGCTTTCGGCCAAGGCAAGGCCGGCGAGGTGCGCTCGGACACAAGCCGGATACACGGTTCGGGTGAGACATTTGAGCCACCCGGATGCGGCTTGCCGGCGATCCACCGGCGAATTGCGTGCAGGGCGGCCCAAAATCGGCACAATGCCCGCATACACGCGGCGGTTAACTGGGCGTTAAGTTCGGCCAGGACCGCGCCCGTGCTGTAACACGGCGCCTGCGACTGGACCCGATGGATGTGACGAGGCCGATGATCTCCATCAAGTCGATATTCTCCGGTCCGACGGCCCCCCCGAGTCGCGATCTCCAGCGCGAGCGCCGCGAATGGAGGCTCGAGTCGGACAGGTGGGTGCACCAGCGCCACGTCGATCGCGGCTATCGCATCAAGTGGGGCTACGTGGCGATCGCGTACCTCGTCGAGTTCATGGTGATCGGCGCCTCGCTCTGGGGCGCGTGGCTGTTCGCGGGCGTCTACAGCGACGGCGACTGGCACGCCTTCTACTTTATGCTGCTGGCGCCCCTGGTCTACGCCGCCGTGGAGCTGTGCCGGGTGCCGCTCGGCATCCTGGCCCGCACCCAGCGCTCGCATTTCGTGCGCGGGCTGGCGGTGCTCGGCATCATCTTCGCGGCCGGCGTCACCACCAAGTCGGTGTCGCAGCTCGGCGAGATGATGTTCCATCCCCGCTTGATGGAGGCCGCCCGGACCAAGACCGCCCTCAAGGACGCCCAGGCCGACCGCGCCACGATCGGCGACCGGATCAAGGCGGCGGACGAGCGCGTGGCGCAGTACACGACCGAGCTCGACCAGATCGAGAAGCGGTCCTCCGACAACGCCCAGCAGCTCGCCGGCCTGCCGGCCCAGCGCTGCGAGCGGGTGTTCGGCACCAACAGCAAGGGCCGGAAGTACCAGAACCTGAAATGCGTGGCCGACCCGCGCGTGGCCGCCCTGTCGGCGGGCGTGACCAAGGCGTCGGCCGACCGCGCCGTGCTGATCAAGGAGCTGGAGGAGGCCCGCAAGGCGCGCGCGACCCTCGACCCCGGCGCCGCCGACCGGCGCGTGGCCGATGCCGAGCAGGGCTACCGCAACGCGGTCAACCGCTCGCAGCTCCACTCCTTCACCGCGATGGTCTACGGCGTCGATCCGATCGACGTGACCGAGCAACAGGTACACGCCTTCCTGCGGATCTTCGTGTTCCTGCCCGCCGTCTGCGCCGCCTTCGCGTCGACCATCCTGGCGCTCTGCGCGGTCTCGACCCGCCGGACCTTCATGGATGAGGACGACCTCGGCGCCGCCGTGAACCCGGAGGCCGCGCCCTACATGCTGGACGCGATCGCCGACGCGCTGCGCTCGAACCCCGAGCCGATCCTGCCCCGGGCGGCCAACGCCACCGGCGCGGTGATCCCGATGAACCGCCCGGCCCAGGGCCAGCAGAGTCTGCCCGGCCAGAACCTTCCGGGCCAGCAGACCCTCCCAGCCGCGGGAGCCGGCGCATGAACTACGTCGCCGGCGGCACCCCTGAGAACGTCGCCCTCGCCCAGCAGGTGAACTCCCGCCTCCGAGCGGATTCGAGCTACGTGGCCGCGCGGGCCTTCCTGTTCCGCGCGCTGGGCTTCGGCGCCTTCGCGTGCCTGGCCGGCATCGGCGTCGGGGCGGCGGCCTATGGCTGGGCCACCCTCAACCAATTCGACACGGCCGCCGAGAAGATCGCCGCGGCCATGCAGACCGCGCTTTCGGACGTGACCCTGAAGACCAAGGGCGAGGTCACGCTGACCGACAACACGCTCAAGCTCGAAGGTCTTCCCAAGATGGGCGGCGGCGGCACGCCGACGCCCACCAAGGCGCAGCTCGGCAGCGACGCCGCCCCCGCCTCGAAGGCGGCGGTGAACACCACCTTCACGGTGTTCAAGCAGGTACCCTATCTCGACGGCCAGATCGTCACCGGCTGGAACTTCAAGGACAATTCCGACCAGCCCTATCAGCAGTACTGCTACTTCTCCCGCCGCTCCAACGAGTCGAAGGGTCAGGTCGAGATCAAGATCGACCTCGCCATGGACACCAAGACCCTGCCGCAGCCGCAGAAATCCGACGTGAACCTGGAGATCCTGGCCCGGAACTGCGTCTGGCACGAGAAGGGTTAGCCGGTCTCGCTTGCGGGGCGACGTCGGCACGCGCTACCGGTTGCCTCCAGGCCAGCTTCTCCGAGAGCGCGATGCGATTTTCCGGAACCGAGACCTACGTCGCGACACCCGACCTGACCGCCGCGGTCAACGCTGCCGTGGTCCTGGAGCGCCCGCTCCTGGTCAAGGGCGAGCCCGGCACCGGCAAGACCGTGCTAGCCGAGGAGATCGCCCGGGGCCTGGGCGCGCCGCTCATCGTCTGGAACATCAAGTCGACCACCAAGGCCCAGCAGGGCCTCTACGAGTACGACGCCGTCTCGCGGCTGCGGGACTCGCAGCTGGGCGACCCGCGCGTCTCGGACATCGGCAACTACATCCGCCGGGGCAAGCTCTGGGAGGCATTCACCGCGCCCGAGCGGCCGGTGCTGCTGATCGACGAGATCGACAAGGCCGACATCGAGTTCCCCAACGACCTCCTGACCGAACTCGACCGGATGGAGTTCCACGTCTACGAGACCGGCGAGACCGTGAAGGCCGTGCGCCGGCCGATCATGATCATCACGTCGAACAACGAGAAGGAGCTGCCGGACGCGTTCCTGCGCCGCTGCTTCTTCCACTACATCAAGTTCCCGGACGCCGAGACGCTGATGCGCATCGTCGACGTCCACTATCCGGGCATCAAGCACCGCCTGGTCGAGGAGGCCCTGCGGGTCTTTCTCGAGACCCGCGAGGTGCCGGGCCTGAAGAAAAAACCCTCGACCTCGGAGCTGCTGGACTGGCTCAAGCTGCTCGTCTCCGAGGATATTTCGCCCGAGACCCTGCGCGAGCGCGACGGCCGCAAGCTGATTCCGCCGCTGCACGGCGCGTTGCTGAAGAACGAGCAGGATGTCAGCCTGTTCGAGAAGCTCGCCTTCATGATGCGCCGGGAGCAGCGCGGCGGCTGAGCCTCAGCCTGCCTTGCCGGCATAGATGTCGGTGATCCGCCCCAGAAGCGTCAGGGCATCCGTCCTCGCGCGCTGGAAGGCATTGCGGCCGACGATGGAACCGAAGCCGCCGCCCGCCTGGATGGCCCGGATCTCGTCGAGGAACGTGTCGTCTTCGGCCTGGGCGCCGCCCGAGAAGATCACGATCCGCCGCCCGTTGAAGGCGCATTGCACCACGTGGCGGACCCGCTCGGCCGCGGTGCCGATCGGAATGCCGGTCGACTCGTAAACCTTCTTCGCCGCCGGCTGCTCGATATGGGCGGTGGGCAGCTTGACCTTGATGATGTGGGCCCCGAGCTGCGCGGCGATCTGCGCCGCGTAGCCGATCACGTCGATGGCGGTCTCGCCGTCCTTCGACAGCGCCGAGCCCCTTGCATAGGACCACATCACCACGGCGAGCCCGGCTCTCTTGGCCTCCTCGGCGATCGCGCGGATCTGGCCGTACATGGCGTTGCGGTGGGCCGAGCCCGGATAGATCGTGAAGCCGATGGCGCAAGCGCCGAGCCGCAGCGCGTCCGCCACGGAGCCGGTGATCGCCTGCTCGGGATCCTCCTCGTCGGCGAGGAGGTCGTGGTCGTTGAGCTTGAGGATCAGCGGGATCCGTCCGGCATAGTCCCGGGCGCCCGCCTCGAGGAAGCCGAGCGGCGCGGCGTAGGCGTTGCAGCCCGCCGCCAGGGCCAGCTCGAAATGGTAGTGCGGATCGTAGGCCGGCGGGTTCGGGCCGAAGCTGCGGGCCGGGCCGTGCTCGAAGCCCTGATCCACCGGCAGGATCAGCATCTTGCCGGTGCCGCCGAGCCGGCCGTGCTCCAGCATCCGGGCGAGGTTGGTGAGCGTGCCGGGGCTGTCGGCCCCATACCAGGACAGGATCTCCGAAACGCGGGGCGAGCGATCCATGGCGCGACCTCCTTCGACAGAGACCGCCACCCCGTGCGCGTCCCGCATCGGCGGCCCAGCTTTTCGAACCGGGCAGGACCGCCGAGGTTCCCGGGGGCCGCGCTTTGCGCTAACCGGGCCCCGGCGCGCGTTCGGCGCGCTTCGGTCATTCCATCCCGAGAAGGGCCCGCTCCATGCGCAGGCTGATCCTGTTGCGGCACGCCAAGTCGGACCGTCCGGCGGGCGTCGCCGACCACGAACGGCCGCTCAACGACCGCGGCCGCCGGGCCGGGCCGGCAGTCGGCGGCCACATCGCCCAGGAGGGCCTCCGGCCGGACCTGGCCCTCGTCTCGACGGCGACCCGCACCCGCGAGACCTGGGATGCGGTCTCGGCCGCCCTCGGCGCGCCCGAGACGCGGTATCACCGCGAGATCTACGAAGCGCCGGCCGAGCGGATTCTAGGGCTGATCCGGGGGGCGCCGGACAGCGCGGAAACCGTGATCGTCGTCGGCCACAATCCCGGCCTGGGCGACCTCGCCGCGACCCTGGCCGGGGAGGGGCCACGCAAGGAACGCACGCGCCTCGCCACGGAATTCCCGACCGCCGCCTACGCGGTGATCGCGTTCGACGCCGCGGCCTGGTCGGCGATCGCCCCGGGGCAGGGGCGGCTGGAGAGGTTCGTGCGACCGCGGGACATCGACCCTGCGTTGGGAGGCTGAGGCCCACCCTCGGTCCGCTCCGCAAAAGTCCCGGTTTCAAAAGGTATTGGACCTTTTGCGGGTCCAGGGCAGAGCCCTGGCGCATCGGGGCTCCGCCCCGATACCCCGCCAAAGGGCTGAGCCCTTTGGGATCCCGCTATGACGGGAAGGCCGCAACCGCTCAGGCCACTGGCACAGCCTGGTGCGCCTCCACCTCATTGTGCGAGGGCAGGGGCGAGCCCGGCACGAAGGCGTCGAAGGCCGCCCAGAAATCCTGCCGGATGGCGTCGCGCTCGCTCAGGATCTCGTGCCGGGAATCCGGCAGGACCAGGATGTGGCCGGCCTTCAGCCGCGCCGCGAACCGCTCGGTGTCCAGGGTCCCGCAGACCGGGTCGGCGCCGGCCGCGACGATCAGGGTCGGCAGGGTGATGCGCGGGGCGGCGCGCGGGTCGCGCAAGCGCGCCATCGCCCGGAAGGCCTCCGCGAGCCACGCGATCGTCGGGTCCCCGACCGCGCCCGCGCCGACCTGCCGGGCCGCCGCCGCGTTGCGGGCGTAGCGCGCGGGATCCCGCGACAGCCGGTTGCCGGCATAGGGCTTGGTGGCGATCGAGACCGGCTTGCCCAGCGGGATGTAGCGATCGCCCAGCCCGATCCGGTGCAGGGCCCGCGACAGGAACGCCGCCCCGGCGGGCCAGCGCACCATCCGGACCGACAGCATCGGCGCCACCGTCACCAGGCGCCGGAACGGCAGCCAGCCGTCGAGCGCTCCGATCAGGGCGACGCAGCCGCCCATCGAATGCGCCAGGCCGACATGCGGCTCCGGCATCAGCGGCACCAGCACCGTTTCGGCCACCGCCCGCAGGTCGAGACGGTAATCGTCGAAGCGGCCGACATGGCCCTTGTGCGGGTCGTCGACCCGCCGGTCCGACTCGCCCTGGCCACGCCAGTCGAACGCCACCACGGCGAAGCCCCGCGCCCGCAGGTCGCGGATGGTCTCGTAGTACTTCTCGATGAATTCGGCCCGTCCCTGGAGCAGGCAGACCGTGCCCCGGCAGGTCCGGGTCGTGGCCTGCCAGTAGGCGGCCCGCAGGGTGCAGTCGTCGCGGGTGCCGACCGCGATCAGGGTGCCGCCCGGCGGCACCGGATTGTCCGGCGTGCCGCGCAAGGTCAGGAGCGGCGGCTCCCGTCCGATATCGCCGTCCAACCGTCTCACGGGCCAACCTCAGTCCGTCCGCATGCCGGGTCCGCATGCAAGCGTCACCGTAGCGGAAAAAACTCGCATCCGGGCCCGTCCGGAGGTCTTGAACCCCGTTTTTTGCCCCCCGATATCCCGTCTGTGCCGGCCGTCAGGCGGCACGAAAGACGGGTCCGGCCCATCGGGCGGACCGATTCTGCATGTTGCTCATACGAGGATATGTCATGCGTCAGTTCGATCTCGCTCCCCTGTATCGTTCCACCGTCGGCTTCGACCGACTGTTCTCCGCCCTCGATCAGTTCGCCACCGCCGAGGCGGCGCCGACCTACCCGCCCTACAACATCGAGCGGACCGGCGAAAACGCCTACCGCATCACCGTCGCGGTCGCCGGCTTCACCGAATCCGACCTGTCGATCGAGGTGCGGGAGAATGCGCTGACCCTGAAGGGCGAGCGCAAGGCCGAGCCCAAGGCGGAGTTCCTGCACCAGGGTATCGCGGCCCGCGCCTTCGAGCGCCGGTTCCAGCTCGCCGACCACGTCCAGGTGACCGGGGCGGCTCTGGAGAACGGCCTCCTCCACATCGACCTCGTCCGCGAGGTCCCGGAGGCGAAGAAGCCGCGCCGCATCCAGATCGCCACGGCCGGGACCCCGTCCGCGCCGGTGATCGAGGGTGACGTGCGCAAGGACGCGGTCCCGCAGGCAGCCTGATCCGGTCGCGGCTCGGAACCCGCTACGCTGATGGAGCGCCCCGGCCCCGGCCGGGGCGCTTTCGTGTCGGGGCTGTCATAATGGCGTGTGCGGTTCGTGCTCTCTGTCCATCCCGACGGTGCACGGTCGTGCGCCCGGAGTGAACCCGACCATGGTCGCCAATCTCGCCCGCGGAGCCTACAGCGCGCTCGGAGCCGGCTGGCACAAGGGCGTGCAATGGGGGGTCGGCGCGCCGATCGCGAAGCTGCGTCGGCGCCACGCGCTCGTCCAGGCGGAGCCGGCGGCCATCGCCGACATCCTGTCGGGCGAGCGGGCGATCCGCCTGCCGGAGCCGTTCGAGGGGCGCAGCCTCGGCCGGATCGGCAACCTCGAGGTCCGGCTAGCTTCGAAGAAATCCGAAATCCGGCGCGCGCAGCGCCTCCGGTTCAAGGTGTTCTACGAAGAAATGGCGGCGATCCCGACGGGTCTTTCGGCCTTGTCGCGACGTGACGCCGACGCCTACGACGCGCTCTGCGACCATCTCCTCGTCCTCGACCATGCCGCGCCCCGGCGGAAGAAACCGTTCGTCGAGCACCGGCCCAAGGTGGTCGGCACCTACAGATTGCTGCGCGGCGAGGTGGCCGAGCGCCATGCCGGCTTCTACTCCGAGGGCGAGTACGACCTGGAGCCGATCCTGGCGGCGCAGGGGCACCGGCGCCTGCTGGAACTCGGACGCTCCTGCGTGCTCAAGCCGTACCGCAGCAAGCGCACCGTCGAGCTGCTCTGGCAGGGGATCTACGCCTACGTGCTGCACCACCGGATCGACGCGCTGATCGGCTGCGCCAGCCTGGAGGGGACCGATCCGGACCGGCTGGCCCTGCCGCTGTCGTTCCTGCACCACCACGCCCGCGCACCCGAGGCGTGGCGGGCCCGGGCCCTGCCGGAGCGCGCGGTGTCCATGGACCGGATGCCCCGCGAGGCGGTCGATCCCAAGGCGGCGCTGCAGGCGCTGCCGCCGCTGATCAAGGGCTATCTCCGGCTCGGCGCGACCTTCGGGGAGGGCGCGGTGATCGACCGCCAGTTCGGCACCACCGACGTGTTCGTGGCGCTCCCGGTCGAAGCGATCGGCGCGCGCTACCGGGGGCATTTCGCGCCGACGAACTGAACCCAAAAACTCCTGGATTCAAAAAGGTCTCGGACCTTTTGCGGGTGTAGGGTGGAGCCCTAAGAAGGTCCCGGAGCGGCCTATGGCCTCTGGGCTGCGCGCCCCGAACCCCGCCAAAGGGCTGCAAGCCCTTTGGGATCCCGTTCGTTCCTACAGATCCCCCAAAGCCAGCTGACCCTGGTTGCGCGCCTTGGCGGGCGCTTTGGCGGGGGCAGCCTTGCGCTCCTTGGAACGAGCGGCCAGGGGCGGCTTCTTCGGCTTGGGGTCGCCGCGCATGCGGGCCAGCGCCTTGTCGCGGGCCACGGCCTCGGGGGCATGGGGGTCGTCCGACAGCCACTTGCCGCGCTTGATCACCTCGTTGACCCGGCCCTGATTGACCCCGACCTTGAACGCGATCTCCTGCTGGGTCATGCCCGTGGAGGCGTGCAGGTCGAGAATCGCCCGGGCGAGTTCGGGCGTCATCTTCTGGCCCGTGAGACGGCGGGCCGGCTTGACCGTGCGGGTGGCGCGGTCGCGTTCGCGCAGACGCTCCAGCAGCGCCAGCGCCATGTTCATGCCATGCTCGCGCAGGGCTTCCTCGAATTCCTTCAGGGTCGCCATCGGCGCCATCCTCCGCCGGGCTCGTGGGCCGGTATGCGACGGGAACGTGCCGGGAACGCGGCGGTTGCGCAAGCGCCCGGGGCGGCCCCCCCGGACGGTGCCAGTGGACGGGCGATGTCATCCACCGGAAATGCGGGCCCTAGCCTCCCGCGGGCGGCTCGGCTACAGGATTGCGCCCCGTCATGCCCCCCTTCGGCCCGGCAGATCCAGCCCGCACACGATGATCAGCCCGATCCGCACAGTCGCCCCCGGTGAGACCGCCGACTCCCTGGCCCGGGAGCTGGAAGCCGGGGCGGTGCTGCTGTTCCCGGACCTGCCGTTCCCGTTCAGCGCGTACGAGCGCCGGTTCACCGAGCGCCCCTTCGCGGACGGCAAGGCCAAGAACGTCAACATCCGGGGCGAGGCCGCCGAGTTGCGCGGCGCCGCCGGCACCCCGGAGGAGCAGGAGGCCCTGCGCCAGCTCCTGATCCGCTACCGCGCCTTCGCCCGGGACCTGATCGGCACCTACCTGCCGGATTACGCCGACCGGGTGGCGCTCGCCGGCACCTCCTACCGCCCGTTCGACGTGGACCGGCGCAAGCTGAGCTGGCGGCGCGACGACACCCGGCTGCATGTCGACGCGTTCCCGTCGAACCCGATCGGCGAGAAGCGGATCCTGCGGGTGTTCCGCAACATCAACCCGTCCGGCGAGCCCCGCCGCTGGCGGGTCGGCGAGGATTTCGGGTCGATGGCGGAGAAGTTCCTGCCCCGGCTGCCGCGCTACGCGCCGCTCACGGCGCGGCTGCTCGCGGTCCTTCGGATCACCAAGGCCCGGCGCTCCGAATACGACCACCTGATGCTGCACTTGCACGACGCCCTGAAGCAGGACGAGGCTTACCAGGCCAGCGCCCCCCAGGCCGACGTCGCGTTCCGGCCCGGCGAGACCTGGGTGACCTTCTCCGACCTCGTGATGCACGGGGCGATGGGCGGCCGCTACATGCTGGAGCAGACCGCCTACCTGCCGGTCGCCGCCCAGGCCGATCCCGGCTTGAGCCCGCAGCGCATCCTGGCGGCCAAGCTCGGCCGCCCCCTCCACGCGTAAGGATAAGGATTCGACACCATGATCCTCGAAATCGCACAGATCGAGATCAAGCCCGGGATGGAGGCGGCGTTCGAGGCCGGCATCACCGAGGCCTCGGCAATCTTCAAGGCCGCCAAGGGCTGCCGCGCCTTCGAGGTCCGCCGCTCGATCGAGCACCCGCAGCGCTACCGTCTTATGATCCACTGGGACACGCTGGAGGCCCACACCAAGGACTTCACCGGCTCGCAGCCCTGGCAGGATTACCGCGCCCTGGTCTCGCACTGCTTCGCGGGCCCGGTCTCGGTCGAGCACACCGAGCAGGTGCTCAAGGCGTTCTGATTGTTTGGGATCGTGCGCTGCGCTCAAGGTTGGGGCGCGGGACGATCGACCACCCGTGACCCGGGACACGCGCGGGTTGCCTGTCCCGTGCGGGCTCGGTCGTTCACACGTCGCAGTTGGAATGGTCATCGTTTCAGCGAGCGGAAAGCTCCGTCTCTTTCTTCGAGCGGTGGCTGGATCGATGCCGCCACGGGCGGTCGTCCCGGGCCGCGCAGCGGAGCCCGGGATCGAGAACGATCGCTGTGTGAAGCTCCTGGACGGACAGCGTTTCTGGGTTGGCGCCCCCGGCGGCCCCTTCGGGTCCGGGCTCGCCTGCGGCGCCCCCGGTATGACGGCGCGGGTTATCCGGTATGGGGTATCGATCCTCAGGCAGTGAATTGTCCAAGCTGAGCAACCTGTAGCCCGCAAAGGGATAGTGCGTGCCTGCCTCGTGGAGACCTCTCTTGCGGCCGAGGACCATCCGGAGGGCACTCTGTGCAGCCGCCAGCCCATACGGGCGCGGGGGTGCGTCGCAGCCTGCAAAAGCCCCTCGCGCCTCGATCCTGTCGCGGCCATAGCCCTTCGGAAAGGGACCGCGGAGCGGCTCCCAACACGCACCCAGAGCGTTGCGGCGGGATCGATCGGTGCTAGGCTCCCGGCGGGCCGATCCCGGGACGAATCGTCCGGGATCCGGGGCCGACGAGGGCAGGCGTATGGCGTGGCGGAACCGGCTGGCGGGTGCTCTGGCGCTTCTGGCAGGTCTCGCCTGCGGGCCGGCCCTCGCCCAGACGGCGCCGGCCTCGCGCACCGCGCCCCGTCCGGCTGCAGCCTTCGAGAAGACCTTCGTCCGGACCGATCTCGCCAGCGCCGCCGTGCGGCTCGAGGCTGCGCTCAAGGCCGAGGCCGGAGGCCCGCTCAGGCCGGCCGGCCAGTCCCGGGCCGCGGGACAGGCGCTGCTGGCCGCCGGCAAGCCGGACGAGTCGCTGGTCCCGCTCACCGCCGCGGTCGCGACCGACCCGGCCGACATCCGGAGCTGGCAGGCGTTGTCCCGGGCCGCCGCGGCGGCGGCCGAAGCCCTGGAGGAGAACGATTACCAAGGCCGGGCCCGCCTGCGGGACCGGGCCGCCGCGGCGGCCTACCGGGCCTACGAGCGCGCCGGCTCGCCCGCCGACGCGGCGGCCTCCCTGGCGCAGCTCGGCGCCGTGGAGGCCGGGCAATCCAACTGGCGGCCGGCCCTGAACGCCTACGCGGCCAGCCTGGCCCTCGACGATCTGCCCGCGATGCACCGGACCTACGAGGCCCTGCGGGCCGAGCACGGCTTCCGCATCCTCGACTACAAGGTCGATTCGGATGCCGCCGCGCCACGCCTGTGCTTCACCCTCTCGGAGCCCGTGGTCCCCAAGACCGACTACGCCCCCTACGTGGCGGTCTCGGGCAGCAGCAGCGCCGCCGTGACCGCCGAGAACGCGCAGGTCTGCGTCGACGGGCTGAAGCATGGCGGCCGGTATGCGGTGGTCCTGCGCCAGGGGCTGCCGTCCGCGGTGGGCGAGAGCCTGCTCAAGTCCGCGGATTACGAGATCTACGTCCGCGACCGCGCCCCGCAGGTCCGGTTCACCGGGCGTAACTACGTCCTGCCCCGCACCGGGCAGGCGGGCGTGCCCCTGGTCTCGGTGAACGCCGCCAAGCTCGACGTCGAGGTCCTGCGCATCGGCGACCGCAGCCTGCTGCCGACCCTGCGCTCCGAAGATTTCCTGGGGCAGCTCAGCGGCACGAATGCTGCGACGCTTGCGGCCGAGAAGGGCCAGCGCGTCTGGAAGGGCACCCTCGACACCGCCAAGGCCGAGCTGAACCAGGAGGCCGTGACCGCCTTCCCGGTCCTGCAGGCGGTGGGCAAGCTGGAACCCGGGATCTACGTGATGGTGGCCCGGCCCTCCGGCACGGTCGCCGGGGACGAGGACGGATACGAGACCCAGGCGACCCAGTGGTTCGTGGTCTCGGATCTCGGCCTCACCGCCACCAAGGGGCGGGACGGGGTCAACGTGGTCCTGCGCTCGCTCGCCTCCGCGCAGGTCCTGCCGGGGGCCGAGATCCGGCTGGTCGCCCGCAACAACGAAGTGCTGGGCACCGCCAGGACCGATGCCCAGGGCCGGGCCGTGTTCGGTCCGGGCCTCGCCCGCGGGGAGGGCGGCACCGCGCCGAGCCTCGTGGTCGCCCAGGCTGGGGACGATTACGGCTTCCTCGACCTCAACCTCGGCGCCTTCGACCTGACCGACCGGGGCGTGAAGGGTAGGCCCGAGAGCGGCGGCCTCGACGCCTACCTGTTCACCGAGCGGGGGGTCTACCGCTCGGGCGAGACCGTGCAGATCACCGCCCTGCTCCGCGACCCGAGGGGCGCCGCGGTGCCGAACCTGCCGCTGACCGTGGTGGTGAAGCGCCCGGACGGGGTCGAGTATCGCCGGGTCTCGGTGCCGGACCAGGGGCTCGGCGGCCGGGCGCTGCCGCTGCCGCTGCTGTCGGGGGCCATGCGGGGCACCTGGCGGATCGCCGCCTACAGCGACCCGAAGGCGCCGGCCCTGGGCGAGACCAGCTTCCTGCTGGAGGATTACGTCCCCGAGCGTCTGGAGGTGACTCTCAAGCCGGCGCAGGCTGGCCTGCGCCGGGGCGAGGCCGCGCAGGTCGCCGTGACCGCGCGTTACCTCTACGGCGCCCCGGGCGCCGGGCTCGACGTCTCGGGCAGCGTCGTCGTGCAGCAGGCCGCCTCCGGCTCCGGCATCAAGGGCCTCGAGGGCTACGCCGTCGGCCTCGACGACGAGGCGGTGGAGCCGGTCACCCAGGAGATCTCCGGCGGGGCGACCACGGACGCGCGGGGCCTGGCCACGGTCCCGGTGCCGATCCCGGACCTCGCGGCGCCGCGGCCCCTGGAGGCGAAGATCACCCTCGCGGTCGGCGAGCCCGGCGGGCGGGCGCTGTCGCGGAGCCTCACCCTGCCGATCCTGCCGGCCGCCCCGGTGCTGGCGATCCGGAAGGGCTTCTCCGAGCTGAAAGAGGGCGGACGCGCGACCTTCGCGGTGGTCTTCGCCGCCCCGGACGGCACGCTGCTGGCCCGGCCGGGCGTGACCTGGACGCTCTCGCAGATCGACCAGAGCTACCAATGGTACCGCGCCGGCGGCCGCTGGTCGTTCGAGCCGGTCAAGACCAGCCGCCGCGTCGCCGAGGGCGGCCTCGACCTCGCGGCCGGCGGGTCGGGCCGGATCGAGGCGCCGGTCGGCCTCGGGCGCTACCGGCTGGAGGTCTCGGCCCCGGGTGCCCCGGACGCCACCGCGAGCCTCGGCTTCACCGTCGGCTGGGGCGGCTCGGAGACCGCGGAGGCGCCGGACCTGCTCGACCTCACCCTCGACAAGGCCGCCTACGCGGCCGGCGACACCCTGCGGGCCAAGCTCAGCCCGTCGTTCAAGGGGCAGGCGAGCCTCATGGTGGTCGGCGACCGGGTGCACGAGACCGTCGAGGTCAGCGTCCCGTCGGGCGGCACCACGGTGAGCCTGCCGGTCAAGGCCGAGTGGGGCGCGGGCGCCTACCTGGTGGCCACCGCCTACCGGCCCCTCGACCAGGCGGCCAAGCGGCTGCCGGGGCGGGCGCTCGGGCTCGCCTGGTTCTCGGTGGACCGCGAGCGGCGCAGCCTCGGCGTCGCCGTGAAGGCCCCGGAGCGCACCCGCCCGCGCCAGGACCTGACGATCCCGGTGCAGCTCACCGGTCTGAAGGCCGGCGAGCCGGCGCGGATCACCGTTGCGCTGGTCGATGTCGGCATCCTCAACCTGACCCGCTACGAGGCGCCGAACCCGACCCAGTACTTCCTTGGCCAGAAGGCGCTGGGTCCGGAGTTCCGCGACCTCTACGGCTACCTGATCGACGGCATGCAGGGCTCGGCCGGGGCGATCCGCTCCGGGGGCGACGCGGGGGGCGGCGAGCTCGCCGACGCGCCGCCGACCCAGGCGCCGCTCGCGCTGTTCTCGGGCGTCGTGACCGTGGGGCCGGACGGGGCCGCCAGCGTCACCTTCCCGCTGCCGGCGTTCAACGGCACCGGCCGCGTGATGGTCACCGCCTGGAGCGGCGACCGGGTCGGGCAGACGCAGGCGGACGTGATCATCCGCGACCCCGTGGTGCTCGCCGCCACGCTGCCGCGCTTCCTCGATACCGGCGACCGCTCGCGCCTGTTCATGGCGCTCGACAACGTCGAGGGCCGGGCGGGCGACTACACGGTCGACATCGCCCCGTCCGGCCCGATCCTGATCGGCGCCGGGGCCCTGCGCCAGACGATCCGGCTGGAGGCCGGGGGCAGGGGCCAGGTCGTGGTCCCGATCACCGCCGCGGGCCCGGGCACGGCGCGGCTCGACCTCGCTTTGTCGGGGCCCGGCCTCGACGGCCCTCTCGGCCAGAGCTTCGCGCTCGGCGTGCTGCCGGGGACCGGGGCGCTGCTGCGCCGGTCGGTGCGCAACCTGGCGCCGGGGGCCGGCCTGACGGTGAGCGCCGACCTGCTGGCCGACCTGCTGCCCGGAACCGGCAGCGTCACGCTCTCGGCCTCGGCGCTCCCGGGCCTCGACGTGCCGGCGCTGCTCCAGGCGCTCGACCGCTATCCCTACGGCTGTTCCGAGCAGATCGTCAGCCGGGCGATGCCGCTGCTCTACGTCAACCGCCTGGCCGGGCTCGACAAGCTGGCCCTCGACGCGAACGTCGACGACCGGGTGCGCGAGTCGATCGAGCGGCTGCTCGCCCGCCAGGATGCGAGCGGGGATTTCGGCCTGTGGTCGGCGCAAGGGTCGGGCGACGTCTGGCTCGACGCCTACGTGACCGACTTCCTCACCCGCGCCCGGGAGCGCGGCTTCGCGGTGCCCCAGGGGGCCTTCACCCAGGCGCTGGACCGCCTGCGCAACACCGTCGCGAACGCCACGGAGGTGCGGGACGGCGGCGCCGACCTCGCCTACGCCGCCTACGTGCTGGCCCGCAACGGCCGGCCGGTGATGGGCGACCTGCGCTACCTTGTGGACACCAAGCTCGACGCCTTCGCGACCGGGCTCGGCCGGGCGCAGCTCGCCGCCTCCCTGGCGCTCCTGGGCGACCGGGGTCGTGCCGCCAAGGCGATGGACGCTGCGCTCGCCACGCTGCGAGCCCAGCGGGATACGGGCGTGTACCGGGCCGATTACGGCTCCCGCCTGCGCGACGGGGCCGGCCTGATCGCGCTGGCGGCCGAGAGCGGGCTGACCCAGGTCGCGCTGGCCCCGGTGGCCGCGGTGATCGGCGAGGAATCCCAGGACACGCGGACGACCAGCACGCAGGAGAATGCCTGGCTGGTGCTCGCGGCCGAGGGCCTGTCCAAGGAGGCCGACGCCCTGTCGTTCAGCCTCGACGGCGCGGCGCAGGCCGGGCCGCTCGCCCGGATCTACCGGGGGCCGGCCCTGGACGGGCGCAGCGTCGCGCTGGTCAACACCGGCCGGGCGCCGGTGCAGGTGGTGCTGGGGGTGAACGGCAGCCCGCTGGTGCCCGAGCCCGCTGCCGCCCAGGGCTACAGGATCGAGCGCAGCATCCACCGGCTCGACGGCAGCGTGGTCGATCCGGCCCACGGCCTGCGCCAGAACGACCGGCTCGTGGTGGTGCTCAAGGTGATCGAGGACAAGGCCCAGGCCGGGCGGATCCTGCTGGTCGATCCTCTGCCGGCGGGGCTGGAGATCGACAACCCGAAGCTGCTCGACGCCGACGCCCTCCAGAGCCTCGCCTTCGCCAAGTCGGAGGTGCAGCCGGTCCACACCGAGTTCCGCGACGACCGTTTCGTGGCCGCCTACGACCGCGACCCGAGCCAGTCGGCGTTCTTCACCGTGGCCTACACGGTCCGGGCGGTCTCGCCCGGGACCTACGTGCATCCGGGCGCCTCGGTGGAGGACATGTACCGGCCGGCGCGCTTCGGCCGCACAGCGACCGGCAGCGTGGAGATCGGGGCGGCGCGGTAAGGGGCACGGGATCGGCTCGCCCATCGGGACGGGTCGCCGGCGAACGCGCGCGGCTGCCCGGCCGGGCACCGAAACGCAACCGTCCGGCCGCGTCCTGACCATGCCGCTGCGTTGCAGCGCCGGCATGGTGCGCTGCGGAACCCTGACCGGTGCCGCCCATTCCTCCAGGTCCCGTTCGGAACCCGTGGAGGTCATGCCCGATGCCGGACCTTAATGCCCTGACCGGCCGCGCCGCCTCCGTGCTGGCCTATCTGCCGTGGTGGGCCGAGAGCCTGATCCTGATCGTCACCTGCTGCGCCGTGGTGATGCCGCTGCACGGGGTCGCGTACCGGGCGATGAAGCGGGCGGTGGCGAGCAAGAGCCTGTTCTGGCGCTCCCTGGTCTCGCGCAGCCGCGGACCGAGCCGCCTGGGCCTGATCGTCGTGGCAATCAGCCTCGCCTCGACGACGGTACACCTGTCCTGGGAGGTGCGGATCGCCCTCAACCAGATCCTGCTCGTCGCCTTCGTGACGCTCACCGGCTGGTGCTGCGCCACCGCGCTCCACATCGCCACGGTGATCTACCTACGCCGGTTCAAGCTCGACGCCGAGGACAACCTGCTGGCGCGCAAGCACTTCACCCAGATGCGCATCCTGGAGCGCGCCGCCGTCACCCTGGTCGGCCTGATCACCGTCTCGGTGGCGCTCATGACCTTCGAGCCGGTGCGCCAGTATGGGGTGAGCCTGCTGGCCTCGGCGGGGGCCGCTGGCCTGATCCTGGGGCTTGCCATGCAGCCGGTCCTGTCGAACCTCGTGGCCGGCATCCAGATCGCCATCACCCAGCCGATCCGGATCGAGGACGCGATCATCGTCGAGAACGAATGGGGCTGGGTCGAAGAGATCACCTCCACCTACGTGGTGGTGCGCCTGTGGGACTGGCGGCGCCTGGTGCTGCCGCTCACCTACTTCATCCAGAAGCCGTTCCAGAACTGGACCCGGGACGGCGCCTCGCTGATCGGCAGCGTGTTCCTGCATGTCGACCACCGCGCCCCGGTGGCCCGGATGCGCGAGAAGCTGTCGGAGATCGCCGCCGCCACGCCCCTGTGGGACGGCAAGGTCGTCAACCTCCAAGTCTCGGACGCCAGGGAAACGACCATCGAGGTGCGGATGCTGGTGAGCGCCCGCAATGCGCCCCAGGCCTGGGACCTGCGCTGCGTGATCCGCGAGGCGATGATCACCTGGCTCCAGGCCGAGCACCCCGAGGCCCTGCCGCGGCACCGCACGGAATGGGTCGGCGCCGAGGAGCCCCCCTTGCGCCGGGCGGACGGGCAGCGGATCGCGGCGTGATCCCGGGATTCCAAAGGGCCATGCCCTTTGGCGGGTCGTCAGGGCGGAGCCCGACACCGGGCGAAGCCCGGCAGCAGGGCTTTGCCCTGCACCCACGAAAGGTCTCGGACCTTTCGAAACCGGACCTGCGTCAGTCGTCCAGCCCAGCGTAGAACCCCTCGGCGCCGATACCTTCCTCTTGCATCAGCCGGGCCCGGGCGCGCAGCTTCTCGGTCTCGCTCTTGAGCTGGCCGCAGGCGGCCAGGATGTCCCGGCCCCGGGGGGTGCGCACCGGCGAGGCGTAGCCGGCGTTGAACACGATCTCGGAGAAGCGCTCGATCCGGTCCCAATCCGAGCATTCGTAAAGACTGCCGGGCCAGGGATTGAACGGGATCAGGTTGATCTTGGCCGGGATGCCCTTGAGCAGGCGGACCAGCTCGCGCGCATCGGCGTCGGAATCGTTGACGCCCTTCAGCATCACGTACTCGAAGGTGATGCGGCGGGCGTTGCTCACGCCCGGATAGGTCCGGCAGGCTTCGAGCAGCTGCGCGATCGGGTATTTGCGGTTGAGCGGCACCAGCTCGTTGCGGAGATCGTCGCGCACCGCGTGGAGCGAGATCGCCAGCATGGAGTTGGCCGCCTCACCGAGCCGGGGGATCTGCGGCACGACCCCGGAGGTCGAGACCGTGATGCGCCGCCGGGACAGGGCGAGCCCCTCCTGGTCGGACATCACCCCCACGGCGTCGATCACCGCGTCGAGATTGTACAGGGGCTCGCCCATGCCCATGAACACGATGTTGGTCACCAGGCGTCCGACGTCGCCGGCCCCGGAGGCGTCGCGGCTCGGCATCTGGCCGGGCCAGTCGCCGAGCTCGTCCCGGGCGGTCACCAACTGCTGCACGATCTCGGCGGCCGAGAGGTTGCGCACGAGGCGCTGCGTGCCGGTGTGGCAGAACGAGCAGGTGAGGGTGCAGCCGACCTGCGAGGAGACGCAGAGCGTGCCCCGGTCCGGACCCGGGATGTACACGCACTCGATCTCGGCGCCGCGATTGTGCTCCTGCGGGTTGGTCGGCGCCATGCGCAGCAGCCACTTGCGGGTGCCGTCGCGGGAGACCTGGCGGCTCGCAACCTCGGGACGCTCCAGGGTGAAGTGCTGCGCCAGCTCGGCCTTCAGGGCCTTGCCGACATTGGTCATCTCGGCGAAGTCGTTCGCCCCGCGGAAGTTGACCCAGTGCCAGAGCTGGCCGGCCCGCATCCGGCTCTCGCGCTCGGGCACGCCCATCGCCACGAGTTGCGCCTTGAGCGCGTCGCGGGTCAGCCCGACCAGCGAGGGGCGCCGGCCGGGGAGCGGCATGGGCTGGAAATCGGGCGCCTTCTCGATCGCGGGTTCGGCCGCGCGGGCGCTGTCGAGCGACGGCGTCGCCATGATGATCGGTCTATCCATAGCTGTGGAACGGTTCTGATATAGGCGATCGCGCCGGCGAACGCGAATGCGTCCCGCCCACGGGTGACCCGACCGGGCGCTATGGCAGTCGGCCACGAAAAAGGGCGCCCGCAGGCGCCCTGATCCATCCGGCCGGGTCCCAAAGAAATCAGGCGGCGACGGACTTCACCGGGATGCCCTTCTCGGCCAGGAAGGTCTGCAACTCGCCCGACTGGAACATCTCGCGGGTGATGTCGCAGCCGCCGACGAACTCGCCCTTCACGTAGATCTGCGGGATGGTCGGCCAGTTCGAGAAGGCCTTGATGCCCTCGCGGATGCCCTGGTCGGCCAGCACGTTCACGCCCTTGAACGGCACTTCGAGGTAATTGAGGATCTGCACCACCTGGCCCGAGAAGCCGCATTGCGGCATCTGCGGGGTGCCCTTCATGAACACCACCACGTCCTGGGAGGCGATCTCGTTCTGGATGGTTGCGTTGGCGTCGGTCATCGGGAATCTCACGGCTGTTGACTTGCGTTCATATTGCCGGTCGCGGCCAGCTTCTCAAGGAGGGCGGTGACCGGCAACGTGCCGCCGGTCAAATCCTCGTAGGTAAACGGGCATTTCTGCGGCAGGTCGCGAGGGACGCGGACCGCATATTCGGCAAGGCCGGCAGCGGCATCCGCAACGCCACGACGCCAGGCAGCGTCCAAGTCGATCAGTCGACGCATGGAGGGCTTCGCCTCATGCGCGATCCGAAGCAGAAACGCGTCGATTTCGATCCGCCACCGATTGCGGCTGGGCGCGTCCGGGTCTGACAGGAGTTTGACGAGATGTTCGAAAACCAGCTCCATCTTGCGGACCACGCCGCTGGTCTGCGAGCGGCCCACGTACAGAAGCTCCCCAACGATGTTTTGCCAATCAATCTGTTGAGATAAGGGGTCGGACCGCTCGGCCAGCCGCGTGAGCAAGGCGACCTGTTGATGGCACCACGCGACGGTGTCCTGATCGATCAGTTCGGGCTGATCGCGCCGTCGTTCAGCGTTTGCGTGAATGTCGCGCGCGCACCGCAGCACATCGGGGGCAGCGGCACGCTCAGCCAGTAACCGGTCGAGCCAGGCTTCGACACCGCCTTCCGCATCCCAGGCATAAGCCCCTAATGCGGCCGGGATCGCGTCCCGCTCGATGGACCCATCCGAACCCGTGATTCGCGGTACGGCCTCGAACAGGCGCTCATGGATGCCTGTCGAGAAATCTTCGGGCGCGACGAGATCGCGAAGGTCATCATGGAGGGATGGGTCGCCCAGCACGGCGCCAAGCAGTTGACGTTCCCAAGCGAGGGCTTCGCCCCAGGCCGCCGGCTGTACGCGTTCGACGAAGACGGAGGGTTTTAGACTCATCCCGAGGCCTAAACGTCTCCCGTCAATCTTGAGGGACGCCGGTGGTCAGCGCAAGGGCGTGGAGCACGCCGCCCATCCGGCCCTGCAGGGCGCCGTAGACCATCTGGTGCTGGGCCACCCGGGTCTTGCCCTTAAAGGCCGCGGACAGGACGGTGGCGGCGTAATGGTCGCCGTCGCCGGCAAGGTCGCGGATCTCGACCTGCGCGTCGGGCAGGGCCTCGCGGATCATGCGCTCGATCTCGCCCGCATCCATCGGCATCGGGAAACTCCTGGGGCGTCGTTGAGGGGGTCAGGCGGCCGGCGCGGCCGGCTGGCTCGCCATGTAGGTGGGCAGCCAGCCTTCATGGGCCGCGATCAGCTCGGACAGGGATATGGTCTCGCCGCCCGGCAGGGTCAAACGGTCGGATCCGGTCACCCCGACGACGGCCGCGTCGATGCCCTGGGCCGAGGCGCTGTAGAGCAGGTCGGTGGCCGCCTCCGGATCGACCGCCAGCAGGTAGCGGGCCTGGTCCTCGCCGAACAGGTAGGCGTGGGCCGGCAGATCCACCGGCACCTCCGGCAGGGCCGCGCCGATGCCGCCGGCCATGGCCATCTCGGCGAGCGCCACGGCGAGCCCGCCGTCGGACAGGTCGTGGACGGTGTCGACCGTGCCGGACACGATCAGCCCGCGCACGAAGTCGCCGTTGCGGCGCTCGAGCGCGAGGTCGACCGGGGGCGGCGCACCCTCTTCCCGGCCCTCGATCACCGCGAGATAGGACGACTGGCCGAGCCAGCCCTCGCCGGCACCGACCAGCACCAGCACGTCGCCCTCGCGCTTGAGCGCGATGGTGGCGTGGCGCTCCACGTCGTCGAGCACGCCGACGCCGCCGATGGTGGGGGTCGGCAGGATGCCGACGCCGTTGGTCTCGTTGTAGAGGGAGACGTTGCCGGACACGACGGGGAAGTCGAGCGCCCGGCAGGCCTCGCCGATGCCCTGGAGGCAGCCGACCAGTTGGCCCATCACCTCGGGCTTCTCGGGATTGCCGAAGTTCAGGTTGTCGGTGATGGCGAGCGGCTTGGCCCCCACCGCGGTGATGTTGCGCCAGGCCTCGGCCACCGCCTGCCGGCCGCCCTCGACCGGGTCGGCCTCGCAGTAGCGCGGGGTGACGTCGCAGGTCAGCGCCAGGCCCTTCGGGCCGTCCTCGACCCGCACGATCGCGGCGTCGCCGCCGGGCTTCTGCACGGTGTTGCCGAGGATGAAGTGGTCGTACTGCTCGTAGACCCAGCGCTTCGAGGCAAGGTCGGGCGAGCCGACGAGGCGCTTGAGCGCCTCGGTGAGCGAGGCCGGCGCCGGCACCGTGGATGCGGCGATCACCGGCTGATGGGTGTTGGCGAGATGCGGCCGGTCGTAGAGCGGCGCCTCGTCGCCCAGCTCCTTGATCGGCAGGTCGGCGACGGTCTCGCCGTGCCACTTGACCACGAAGCGCAGCGTGTCGGTGGTCCGGCCGATCACCGCGAAGTCGAGGCCCCACTTGACGAAGATGCCTTCCGCCTCGGCCTCCATGCCGGGCTTGAGCACCATGAGCATGCGCTCCTGGCTCTCGGACAGCATCATCTCGTAGGGGGTCATGCCGGCCTCGCGGGCCGGCACCTTCTCGATGTCGAGCTCGACGCCGAGGTCGCCCTTGGCGCCCATTTCCACCGCCGAGCAGGTCAGCCCCGCCGCGCCCATGTCCTGGATGGCGATCACCGCGCCCGAGGCCATCAGCTCCAGGCAGGCCTCCAGCAGCAGCTTCTCCGCGAAGGGGTCGCCGACCTGCACGGTCGGGCGCTTCGATTCCGTGGCCTCGTCGAACTCCGCGGACGCCATGGTGGCGCCGTGGATGCCGTCGCGGCCGGTCTTGGAGCCGAGATAGACGATCGGGTTCCCGACCCCGGTGGCGGCGGCGTAGAAGATCGCGTCGGTGCGGGCGAGCCCCACCGCCATGGCGTTGACCAGGATGTTGCCGTCGTAGCGCCGGTGGAAGCCGGTCAGCCCGCCCACCGTCGGCACCCCGAAGGAATTGCCGTAGCCGCCCACGCCCGCCACCACGCCGGAGACGAGGGCGCGGGTGCGCGGATGGTCGGGGGAGCCGAAGCGCAGGGCATTGAGCGCCGCGATCGGCCGCGCGCCCATGGTGAACACATCCCGCAGGATGCCGCCGACGCCGGTCGCCGCGCCCTGGTAGGGCTCGATGTAGCTCGGGTGGTTGTGGCTCTCCATCTTGAAGACGCAGGCCAGCCCGTCGCCGATGTCGATGACGCCGGCATTCTCGCCCGGGCCCTGGATCACGTGCGGACCCGAGGTCGGCAAGCCACGCAGGTGCTTGCGCGAGGACTTGTACGAGCAGTGCTCGTTCCACATCGCCGAGACGATGCCGAGCTCGGTCAGCGTCGGGTCGCGCCCGATCAGGCCGCGGAAGCGCTCGTACTCCTCCGGCGTGAGGCCGTGCTGGGCCACGAGCTCGGGGGTGATCGGAACGTCGTTGCGGAACATGCGAAGGTCTCGGCAGAGAGCGGCCCGTCCCGAAGGACGCGTACCGCGGCGAACCCGAACCGGGCTGAGATCTCAAGCTGACCCGGCTCTAGAGCGGAAGCGCCCGCGCTGGCAACATCCGTGGGCGCGGGGCGGGGGTCAGATCCCGGCTTCGCCGACGCGCTCCGGGGGCGGCCCATCCTCCTGGCAGCGGGATACGAGCCTGTGCACCGGCTCCGGCCCGGTGACTACGTCGAGATAGTCGAAGCCGCTGTCGCGCTGGCTCGCCATGAGCAGCTGGAAGTGCATCTGGAACAGGTTCCACTGCCGCCGGCCGACATCGGCGCTGGTGATCAGCTCGTGGATCGCCACCCAGAGGACGGCGGGCCGGCCGGGATCGGGCGGGGTCAGGCCGCAGGCGGCGATCGGGTTGTTCTTGTGGATCGACAGCCAGTCCCAGGTGGCGCGCACGTCGAGCCAGCGGATCTGCGCGGCCCGCCCGAACCGCAGGAGGCTGTCGCGGAAGCCCTGCGCGGCCGGGTCTAGGCCGAGCCAGGGAATGACGCTGCCGATGCTCACGAACGAGACCGGCGTGCCGCGCGCGCCGAATCCGGGATCGCGGGCGAGCACCCGGTCCAGCACCTCGATGCCGAGGAAGCTCGACGAGGAATGGCCGACCACCACCACCTCGTCGGCGTCGCCCTCGGCGGCGTGGATGCGCGCCGCGAAGGCATCGAGGCGGGGCCCCATCTCGGGTGCCTCGCCGGCCGCGTAGGCATGCGTGAAGGCGGTGTCGTCCACGAGGTGGGGCACGTAGAGCGGCTTGCCGCGGGTCGCCCGGATCAATCCGGCCAGGATCGCGTAGGCGAGGGGCGGCACCGCCAGCAGGCTCCAGGGCCGGGCCGCCGCCGGTGCCAGCCCGGCGAGCCCGGCGGCCGCGGCGACGCTGAGGAGCGCCAGCGCGATGTAGATGTAGTGGACGCAGAAGATCACCGTGGAGAAGCGCCAGCCCTCCCGGCGCAGGTTGGCCATGTAGCCCGACCGCCACAGGCGCCAGAGCAGCGCCGGCACGCCCCGGAGCCGCGTCCAGTCGGATTGCGGGAACCGGGCGCGGACGATGTCCTCCCAGCGCAGCAGGACGTAGCGGGTGGAAACGCCGCGCGATTCCGCCGCCCAGGCGAGCTCGATCCCGTCCGCCGAGCGGACCGGATCGCCGACCGTGATCGCGGCGCCCCGGCGGGCTGCGGTGAACCGCGCCTCGCGCCGGAACAGGCCCCAGTAGGTCTCCGGATCGCGCGGATCGAAGCCCGGCATGTAGAACACGATGCGGGAGGTCAGCGTCCGCGATGCGGTGCCGTCCGGCTTCCCGGAGCTGTGCTGGGCCGGTGCGTCGGCGTCGGGCGTAAGCGTCGAAATGATGGGTCCGATCGATTCGAGTTGGCCGCTTGCCTACAGGAAGCGGCCGGGCGCGCCGAGAGTGAAACTGCGTGGGGCTTGCGCCGGACCGGTCGCCGAGGCGGCAGGCTCACGCCGCCGGCGGCTGGGCCAGGAACTCGCCGATCGCCGCCACGAACTTCTCGCCATAGGCATCGCGCTTGCGCTCGCCGACGCCGTGGACCGCGCGCAGCGCCCACAGGTCGACGGGCTTCTGACGGGCCATCTCGATCAGGGTCCGGTCCGGGAAGACCATGAAGGCGGCGATACCCTCGGCCCGCGCCAGGGTGGCGCGCAGGCCCCGCAGGTGCTGGAACAGCGCCTCGTCTGTCTCGGAGAGGGCGATCTCGCCATCCTCGCGCGGCGCGGTGCGGCGGCGTTCGCGGGATTCGGACTTCGGTTCCGGATCGGGGCGCAGCTTGACCGGCTCCCGCCCGAACAGGATCGCCTCGCCCTTCTCGGTCATGGACAGGCCGCCAAAGCCGTCGGCATTCTCGGCGATCGCCCCGGCGGCGAAGAGCTGGCGCAGGATCGCTCGCCAGGCGGCCACAGGCTTGTCCGCCCCGACCCCGAAAGTCTTGAGGCTTGTGTGGCCGTTGCGGCGGACCTGCTCGCTCTCCTTGCCGTGGACCACGTCGCAGATATAGGCCGCGCCGAAGCGCTGGCCGGTGCGCACGATCGCCGACAGGATCTTCTGCGCCGCCACGGTCCCGTCCACCAGGGTGACGCCACCGCGGCAGAGGTCGCAGCGGCCGCAGGGCTCGCTCGCCTCGCCGAAATAGCCGAGCAGCGACTGGCGCCGGCAGGTGGCGCCCTCGCACAGGCTGATCATCGCCTCGAGCTTGCGCCGCTCGACCCGGCGGCGCTCGTCGGAGATCTCCTTCTCGTCGATCTGGCGGCGGCGCAACGCCATGTCGTCGAGGCCGTAGAGGGTCAGCGTGTCGGCCGGCAACCCGTCGCGGCCGGCGCGGCCGATCTCCTGATAGTAGCCCTCGACGTTGTTGGGCATGTCGGCGTGGCAGACGAAGCGCACGTCGGGCTTGTTGATGCCCATGCCGAAGGCGATCGTAGCGGTCATCACCACGCCGTCCTCCTGGAGGAACCGGTCCTGGTTGCGCATCCGCGTCCCCTGGTCGAGGCCGGCATGATAGGGCAGGGCGTCGAACCCGTCCTTCTTGAGGGTCTCGGCGAGCTGTTCGACGCGCTTGCGCGAGGAGCAGTAGATGATCCCGCTCTCCGCCCTTCGGTGCTTGAGGAAGCGCTCAATCTGACGGGCCGGGTTGTCCTTGGGCTGGAACGTCAGCCGAATGTTCGGCCGGTCGAAGGAGTGAACGAAGATTTTCGGGCCGCGCCCCTGCGGGAACAGCCGCTCGGCGATCTCGGCCCGGGTGGCGGCATCGGCGGTGGCGGTCAGCGCCAGGGTCTGGACGTTGCCCAGCGCCTGCCGGGCCCGGGCGATCTCCCGATATTCCGGGCGGAAATCGTGCCCCCATTGCGAGACGCAATGGGCCTCGTCCACCGCGAGCCGCCGGACCCCGACGCCGCGCAGGGCCTCGATGCAGCCCTCCATCAGCAGGCGTTCGGGGGATACGAACAGCAGGCGCAGCTCCCCGGAGCGCAGGCTGCGCCAGGTCTCGCGCGATTCGACCTCCGACACGGACGAATTGAGGGTGGCGGCCTCGACGCCGACGCTGCGCATCTGCTGCACCTGGTCGTGCATCAGGGCGATCAGGGGCGAGACCACCACGGTCAACCCGGCATCGATCAGCGCCGGCAGCTGGTAGGTCATCGACTTGCCCGAGCCCGTGGGCATCACGGCGAACACGTCGTCGCCGTCCAGCACCGCGCCGATCACCTCGTCCTGACCGGGCCGGAAATCCTCGTACCCGAAGGTCTTCTTCAGCGCGGCGCGGGCCTCGTCGAGGCGGGTCATCGGGATCCTTGGTTTCGGGACGTGTTGTGCGGCTTGCGGCACCCGTGGCGACACACTAGCCTTTCGGATCTCTACACGGGGACGGTCATGCCGCTCAACATCCGCAGCGAAGAGGTGAACCGGCTCGCCGAGACACTGGCCTCGCGGGCCGGCGTGAGCAAGACCGAGGCGGTGCGGATCGCGCTCACGAACGAGCTGGCGCGGCAGGAGCCGCGGGTGCCGCTCGCGGAGCGCCTGAAACCCTTGCTCGACAAGATGGATGCCGTACCGCGCACGGGCCTGGAGGCCGACAAGGCGTTCTACGACAGCCTGAACGACGAGTGATGTTCGTCGACGCCTCGGCTCTCGTGGCGATCCTGACGGCCGAGCCGGAGCGTTCCGTCCTGCTGGACTGCCTCGATGGCGCGATGACGCCGCTCACATCGGGCATCGCCGTCTTCGAGACGGTGGTCGCGGTGGCGCGCAAGAAGGCGATCTCCGTGGCAGACGCCGAGACGGAGGTCGACGCGTTCATCCGCATCGCTGGTCTGCGAATCGTGCCGATTTCGGCGGCGGAATCCGCCCTCGCCCTCACCGCCCATGCCCGTTTTGGTAAGGGCCGCCACCCCGCCCGCCTGAACCTCGGCGACTGCTTCGCCTATGCCTGCGCGCAGGTCCACGGCGTGCCCCTGCTCTATATCGGCAACGATTTCCCGCGGACCGACATCCGCTCCGCCTGCGGCTAAATCTCAGCCGCCGTGGAACTCCGCCGCGTGCTGCGCCACGATCGCGTCGAAGGAGGCGTCCGCCCGAAAGCCGAGCGCGAGGGCCGCCTCCGGCTCGAACGCCTCCGGCCAGGAGCCGACGATCCGCGCGATGGCGGCGTCCGGCTCGCGCCGGATCAGCGCCACGGCCTTGTCGCCGGCCACCCGCCGCAGGGCCTCGATCTCCTCGGCGACGGTGGCGGAGACACCCGGCATGGTCAGGCTGATCCGCGGGCCGATCGCCGCGAGGTCGAGCCCGGCCGCGTGGACCAGGAAGCCGACCGCCGCGGCGGGGCTGGCGAACCAGTGCCGCACCGTATCGGGGACCGGCAGCACCGCCTGCTGGCCGGCCAGCGGTTCGCGGATGATCCCGGAGAAGAAACCCGAGGCCGCCTTGTTGGGCTTGCCCGGGCGCACGCAGATGGTCGGCAGCCGCAGGCCGATCCCGTCCAGGAATCCGCGCCGGGCGTAGTCGGCGAGCATCAGCTCGCCCATGGCCTTCTGGACCCCGTACGAGGAGGCCGGACGCAGGATGTAATCATCCGGGATCACCTTCGGGAAGGGCGGCCCGAACACCGCCAGCGACGAGGTGAAGACCAGCTTCGGCCGGTAGCCGTCGGCGGCGTTGGCCCGTCGGATCGCGTCGAGCAGCAGCCGCGTGCCGTCGAGGTTGACCCGGTAGCCCAGTTCCAGGTTCGCCTCGGCCTCGCCCGAGACCACCGCGGCGAGGTGGAAGATCACCCCCGGGCGATCGGCGATGGCGGACTCGGCGGCGCCGGGGGCGGTGAGATCCGCGGCCTCGGCCTTCACCGGTCCGGAGAAGCCGGCGGGTGCCGTGGGCGGCACCACGTCGAGCAGGGTGAGGGCGGTGAGCGGCGCGCCGCCGACCGTGCCGTCCGCGACCAGGGCATCGACGAGGCGGCGGCCGATCATACCGGCGGCGCCGAGAATCAAGGCGTGCATGGGTAACCTCTTCGTCCGATGGTTTGCCGCGTCAGGCCATCATGTCCAGGGCGCGCCCGAAGAAGTCGGGACCGCCGAAATTGCCGGATTTCAACGCGAGCAGCATCGGCTCCGGCCGGCCGGCGGTGCGCAGGATCGGCACGCCCGCGGCGATCTCGGGACCGACCAGGAACGCCCGGAGCCCCAGCCGGTCGACCACGGCGCCCGAGGTCTCGCCCCCGGCCACCACGAGCCGGCGCACGCCGCGGGCGACCAGCCCCTCGGCGATGGCGGCCAGCGCCGCCTCGATGGCGTGGCCGGTCGCGTCGATCCCGTGCTCCGCCTGGAGGGCGCGCACCGCCTCGGGGGTCGCCGAGGAGGCGATCAGCACCGGGCCGGCGGCCAGACGTTCTTCAGCGAAGGCCAGGACCTCTCCGACCACGCGCGCCACCGCGTCGGCGCCGCCGAGCAGGGCCGCCGTGTCGAGGCGCAGCACCGGCATCAGCGCCTCCGCGGCGGCGATCTGCTGGAGGGTCGCCTGCGAGCAGCTGCCGGCGAGGCAGGCCGCGGCGCCGCCCACCGGTTCGCCGAGGGCGCCGCCGGCCGCATCCGGTGTGCCGCGCCCGTCGGCCACGAGGGCGCGGGCGAGCCCGAGCCCGAGCCCCGAGGCCCCCACCGAGAAGCGCTTCGTGAGGATCGCCCGACCGAGCACTTCAAGATCGCTGTCGAAGATCGCGTCCGCGATGGCCGCCCGCTTGCCCTCTGCCGCTAGGGCGTCGAGCCGGGCCGCCACGGCCTCGGCGCCGCGGGCAACCGTGGCGGTATCCACGAGGCCGACCGGGCCGGCGCTCTGGCGCGCCAGGACGCGCACCAGGTTGGCGTCGCGCATGGGGTTGAGCGGGTGGTCCTTCAGCGGACTCTCGTTCAGCGGCACCGCGCCGACGAACAGGTTGCCCTGGTAGACGCTGCGGCCCGTCTCCGGGAAGGCCGGAGTGACCAGCGCGATCGGTTCGCCGGCCGCTTCCCGCAGGGCGTCCATGACCGGGCCGATATTGCCGGCGTCGGTCGAATCGAAGGTCGAGCAGACCTTGAACATCACGTGGGCGGCGCCTCGGGCGCGCAGCCAGCCCTCCGCCTCGCGGGAGCGCGTCACGGCCTGCTCGGCCAGGATCGAGCGGCTCTTCAAAGCCACCACCACCGCGTCGGCCTCCGGCAGGGCGCGGTCATCCGCCGGCACGCCGATGGTCTGGATCGTGCGCAGGCCCGCCTTGGTCAGGGTGTTGGCGAGATCCGAGGCGCCCGTGTAATCGTCGGCGACGCATCCCAGCGCGAGGCTCATCGGGCACTCCCCTTGTAGGCGGCGAGCCAGCCGAGGCCGGCCACGGTGTCGGCGGCCGGGATGTACTCGCAGCCGACGAACCCGGCGTAGCCGAGCCGGTCCAGTTCGTCGAACAGGAACGCGTCGTTCATCTCGCCGGTGCCGGGCTCGTGCCGCTCGGGCACGCTCGCGGTCTGGACATGGCCGACGATCGGCATCAGCGCGCGCAGCCGCATGGTCACGTCGCCGTGCAGGATCTGGCAATGGTAGAGGTCGAACTGGAGCTTCAGGTTCGGCAGCGCCAGCTCGCGGATGAGATCGGCGGCCCGACCGAAATCGTTCAAAAAGTAGCCCGGCATGTTGCGGCCGTTGATCGGCTCGATCACGAGTTCGAGGCCGGCCGCGCCCAGGCGCTCCGCCGTCCAGGTCACCGCCTGGCGATAGGCGTCGGCGGCTTTGGCGTCATCGTGCGGGGCGAGGCCCGCCATCAGGTGCAGCCGGGCGACGCCGGTCGCCTCGGCGTAGCGGAGCGCGGTGTCGACGCCCGCCTTCAGTTCATCGAAGCGCTCAGGAAACGCCGCCAAGCCGCGCTCGCCGTTCGCGAAATCCCCCGGCGGCAGGTTGAACAAAGCCTGGGTCAGGCCGTTCGCCCGGAGCCGCTCGGCGATAGCCTCGGGCGGGTGCTCGTAGGGGAACAGGAACTCGACGGCGTCGAACCCGGCCCGGGCCGCCGCCTCGAAGCGGTCGAGGAACGGTACCTCGTTGAACATCAGGCTGAGGTTGGCGGCAAAGCGCGGCATTTTTTTCGGACTCCCTAGGCCTGACCGGGTAGCTTGGCGCCCGAGACCTGCGCGTAGAGCCGCGCCACGGAGGCGTCGTCGTCCCGGCCCATGCCGGCGCCCGACGCCATCAGGAACATCTGGAGCGCCGCCGCGGCTACCGGGACTGGGTACTTCTCCGCCCGGGCCATGTCCTGCACGATGCCGAGATCCTTGACGAAGATGTCGACCGCGCTCTTCGGCGCGTAGTCGGCGTCGAGGATATGGGGCACCCGGTTCTCGAACATCCAGGAATTGCCGGCCGACTTGGTGATCACCTCGTAGACGCGGGCCAAGTCGAGGCCCTGCTTGGCGGCGAAGCTCATCGCCTCGCAGGCGGCGGCGATGTGGACCCCGGCGAGCAGCTGGTTGATCATCTTGAAGGCCGCGCCCTGGCCGGCCGCGTCGCCGAGCTCGTAGAGCGTGCCGGCCATGGCATCGAGGGCGGGCCGGGCCTTGGCGAAGGCGGCCGGGGAGCCCGAGGCCAGGAAGGTCAGTCCACCATCGGCCGCGCGGGCGGCACCGCCGCTCATCGGGGCGTCGAGATAATGGCGGCCGGTGGCTTCCAGCCGCGCCGCCAGCGCCCGGGCGACGGCCGGATCCATGGTCGCCGACGAGACGAAGACGGCGCCCTCGGGCATCGCCGCGGCGGCGCCTTTTTCGCCGAACAGCACCGCCTCGGTCTGGGCGGCGTTGACCACCACGCTGACCACCACGTCGGCCCCGCCGGCGGCCTCGGCGGGATGGGCCGCCGCGGTCCCGCCCGCCGCCCGAAAGCGGGCGACGGCCTCCGGGTTCACATCGCAGGCGGCGACGGAGAAGCCGGCCCGCAGGAGCGAGCCCGCCATGCCGGAGCCCATGGAGCCGAGGCCGATCACCGCGGCGCGGCCTGTCTGCGGGGTGGTGGCCATCGGGTTGGCTCCTGAGTGAGATAACGGACTCGGTAGCAAGTGTTTGATCTACCGCGTTTTCCCCTCCCCCTTGCGGGGAGGGGTCAGGGGTGGGGGTGGCTCAGAAGGGACCGCAAAGCCTCATCCGGCACCACCCCACCTCCGGCTCCTCCCCGCAAGGGGGAGGAGAGGGCGTCGAGGAGCCAACCTCAGCGGTTGACCATCTTGGCCGGCGTGACGAACACGCAGACCGAGCCGACCACCAGCATCACGGCCAGCGCGTACATGCCGGCCGCGGTGCTGCCGGTGGCGTCGCGCAGCGCCCCGATCACGTAGGGGCTGACGAAGCCCGCGAGGTTCCCCACCGAGTTGATCAGCGCGATGCCGGCCGCCGCCCCCGCGCCGCTCAGGAAGGCGGTGGGCAGGGACCAGAACAGGGGCGAGCAGGTCAGCACGCCGGCCGCCGCCACCGAGAGCGCCGCCACGGCGATCGTGGTCGAGCCCGCACTCGCCGAGACGACGAAGCCGACGGCGCCGATGAGGGCCGGGACGATCAGGTGCCAGCGGCGCTCGCGCATCCGGTCGGCGGAGAGGCCCAGCAGGACCATGACAACGGCCGCGCACAGGAACGGGATCGCGCTGATCAGGCCGATATTGAGGTTGCCCTGCACCCCGGACGCCTTGACGATCGTCGGCAGCCAGAAGGTCAGGCCGTACTGGCCGGTGACGAAGGCGAAGTAGATCAGGCTCATGAACCACACGCGGCCGTTGCGGAACACGGTGGCGATCGAGTGCGGGCTGGATTCCTTGCCGTGGTTGTCGGCGGCGATGTCGCGCTCGAGGACCTGCTTCTCGGCGTCGGTCAGCCACTTGGCCTCGGACGGGCGGTTATCGAGGTAGAGGAACACCGCGACGCCGATCAGCACCGCCGGCACGGCCTCGACCAGGAACATCCATTGCCAGCCGGACAGGCCCTGGGCGCCGTTGAACGCGTCCATGATCCAGCCAGAGAGCGGATTGCCGAAGATGCCGGAGATCGGGATCGCGGCCATGAACACCGCGATGACCTTGGCCCGGCGATGGGCCGGGAACCACTGCGTCGTGTACAGGATCACGCCCGGGTAGAAGCCCGCCTCGGCCAGGCCGAGCAGGAAGCGCATCCCGTAGAAGGTCCATTCCGAGTTCACGAACATGAAGGCGCCGGAGATCACCCCCCAGGTGATCATGATCCGGGCGATCCAGACCCGGGCGCCAACCCGGTGCAGGATCACGTTCGACGGCACCTCGAACAGGAAGTAGCCCAGAAAGAAAATGCCGGCGCCGAGGCCGTAGACCGTCTCGGAGAACTTCAGCTCCTGGGACATCTGCAGCTTGGCGAAGCCGACATTCACCCGGTCGAGATACGCCACCACGTAGCAGAGCATCAGGAACGGCACGAGGCGCCAGAACACCTTCGCGTAGGTCCGGTCGACGAAGGACTTCTCCTCCGCGAGGGCAGCGCCCCGCAACGGGGCGGCTTGAACCGACATCGGCGTTCTCCCTGGTCCGGACCGCGTCGCAGGGCGGGCGGATAATGGTCTTCGCCGCTCGTTCCGGCGGCGCTGGCGGTGCCTGTAGCTGTTTTTGGCAGCGCTGCCAATCCGGTTGTGCGGAATAATGCAGGAGGGTATGTCGGGGCATCAGGTGCCGCCGAACGCGAGACCTGCCTCCGATCCAACCCCCTCATCCTGAGGTGCGGCGAAGCCGCCTCGAAGGAGCCCTCCAGGGACCACGCCGACCTCTGGAAGGCTCCTTCGAGGCCCGCTGGCGCGGGCACCTCAGGATGAGGGCGCGGGTGGGAGGTGCGGCGGAGTCGCAAAAAAAGGCCGGGAGATGGACGGATTCCAGCCGCCGGGGCGGCTCGTGACGCTCACCGACGTCGCCCGGGAGGCGGGGGTCGGCGAGAGCACGGTCTCGCGGGTCCTGCGCAACCACGGCTCCTCTTCGAAGCGCGCCCGGGAGCGGGTGGCCGAGGCCGTGGCCCGGCTCGGCTACGTGCCGAACCGGCTGGCCGGCAGCCTCGCGGGACCGGGGGCGAGCGCCCAGCTCGCCGGGGTGATCGTGCCGTCGCTGGCCAACGTCGTCTTCCCCGACCTGCTGCGCGGGCTGACCGGGGCGCTGGACGCCGCGGGCATCCGCTGCGTGATCGGGGTGAGCGACTACGACCCGGACCGGGAGGAGGCGCTGGCGGCCGCGCTCCTGTCCTGGCGCCCGGCCGCGCTGCTGCTCACCGGGCTGGAGCACAATCCCGGGACGGTGGCCCTGGCGAAGGCCGGGGGCGTGCGCGTGGTCGAGATGATCGACACGGACGGGGCGGGGATCGACGCCGTGGTCGGCTTCTCCAACCGGGCGGTGGGGGCGGCGAGCGCCCGGCACCTCGTGACCCGTGGGTATCGCCGCATCGCCTATCTCGGCCACGACCTGCAGGTGGATCTGCGGGCGGGCAAGCGGCTGGCCGGGTTCGAGGCCGCCCTGGGCGAAGCCGGCCTGGCGCTCCAGGCCCAGGAAATCCGGCCCGGACCGTCCTCGCCGGGCTCCGGCCGGGCCGGGCTGGAGGCGCTGCTGGCGCGCCAGCCGGACCTCGACGCGGTGTATTTCTCCAACGACGACATGGCGCTCGGCGGCTATTTCGCCTGCCTGTCGGCGGGCTTGAGCGTGCCGGGGCGGATCGCCCTGTTCGGCTTCAACGGGCTCGACTTCGCGGCGGCGATGCCCCAGCCCCTGTCGACGGTGCGCACCCCGCGCCTGGAGATCGGCCGGCAGGCCGCCGCGTGCCTGATCGGTGAAGGTCCAAAAAGAATCGATCTCGGATTCGAGCTGATCGAGGGAGCGACCGCATGAGCGACGAGAGCCGGCTGCGCGAAGACATCTGCCGCTACGGCCGCTCGCTGTTCGAGCGCGGCCTGACCCCGGGCTCGTCGGGCAACATCTCGCTGCGCCTGCCCGACGGCGGCTGGCTGGTGACGCCGACCAACGCGTCGCTGGGCTTCCTCGACCCGGCCCGGATCTCGCGGCTGGACGCGGACGGCCGGCTGGTCTCGGGCGACAAGCCGACGAAGGAAATCCCGCTGCACACGGCACTCTACGAGAGCCGGGGCGGGGCCAAGGCGATCGTGCACCTGCACTCGACCCACGCGGTGGCTGTCTCGATGCTGCCGGAGATCGACCCGCGCCAGGTGCTGCCGCCGCTGACGCCCTATTACCTGATGCGCACCGGCGGCACCGCGCTGGTGCCGTATTACCGCCCGGGCGACCCGGCCGTGGCGGACGCGATCCGGGGGCTCGCCGGCCGGTACAGTTCGGTGCTGCTCGCCAATCACGGCCCGGTGGTGGCCGGCGACAGCCTGGAGGCCGCAGTCTTCGCCACCGAGGAGCTGGAGGAGACCGCCAAGCTTTACTTGCTGCTTCGCAACCTCAACCCGCGGCAGCTGAGCCCCGGGCAGGTGGCGGATCTCGTCAGCCATTTCGGGCTGACCCTGCCGGAAGTGGAGGATCATGCCGGGCACGATCACGGGTGAGGCCACTTCCGGTTGAAGGGTTCGACCTCACAATCATCACGCGCTTAGCGCAGTGACCCAGGGCAGCGCGCCATCGCCGAGCGTGGCGCCACGCTGGGTTGCTTCGCTGCGCTCGCAATGACGGGGAAAACGCTTGGCGATCGCGTGAAAACCGCGCGGCCTCCAACCAATCCCCCTCATCCTGAGGTGCTGCGCAGCTGCCTCGAAGGAGCCCTCCAGCCGGCCGCGCGATCCCTGGAGCCCTCCTTCGAGGCTCGCTGCGCTCGCGCCTCAGAATGAGGGGGCGGGAGGGACTGCAGCCGCTATCCCTCGATCTTCGAGAAGTCCGCCACGGCGCGGGTCGCGGCGCGGAGCGCGTTGAGCAGCAGCAGGCGGTTCTCGCGGAGCTTCGGGTCGGGCGCGTTGACGGTCACGTCCTGGAAGAAGGCGTCGACCGGCGCGCGCAGGGCCGAGAGCGCCCGCATCGCCCCGGCAAAGTCCTCGCTCGCGATGGCTTGCGATGCCGTCGCGGCGGCGCCCGCCAGGGCCTCGGCGAGCGCCCGCTCGGCCGGCTCGCCGGACGCCGCAAGCGCGGAATCGGGCGCGGCATCGTAGGCGCGGCCGTCCTTCTTCTCCTCGATCCGCAGGATGTTCGAGGCGCGCTTGACCCCGGCGAGCAGGTTTTTTCCATCGTCCGTGTCGAGGAATTTTTGGAGCGCCTCAACCCGGCGCACCACCATCAGCAGGTCGTCCTGGCCGGGCAGCGCGAAGACCGCGTCGATCAGGTCGTGCCGGGCGCCCTGGTCGCGTAGGTAGACTTTGAGGCGGTCTGCGAAGAAGACGAGAAGATCTTTCGCGTTACGCTCGCAGACGCTCTTCTTTACCGTTCGCGTCGTACGTCCTGACGTCGGATCCCGGACTTCATCATAGGCCTCCGGCGTATCAGTCAGGGCCTGGACATGAGCCGTCTGCTCGGCGGCCTGAGCCCGTAGATCGAGGCGCATCTCGTTGGCGAGCAGCAACCGAATCACCCCCAGCGCCGCTCGCCGCAGCGCATACGGGTCCTTGCTCCCGGTCGGCTTCTCGTCGATCGCCCAGAAGCCCACTAGCGTGTCGAGCTTGTCGGCCAGCGCCACCGCGATCGAGACCGGGTCGCTCGGCACCCGGTCGGAGGGGCCGACCGGCTTGTAATGTTCCTCGATGGCCGCGCAGACGCTTCCGTGCTCGCCCTGGAGCGCCGCGTATTTGCGCCCCATCAGCCCCTGCAACTCCGGGAACTCGCCGACCATCTCGGTGACGAGATCGGCCTTGGCGAGGCGCGCCGCGCGTTCGGCCAGGGCCGGATCGGCCCCGACCAGGGGCGCCAGCTCCTGCGCCAGGGCGGCGATGCGGGCGATCCGCTCACCCTGGGTGCCGAGTTTTTCGTGGAAGACGATGCTGTCGAGCTTGGGCAGACGGTTTTCCAGGCGGATCGCCTTGTCGGTCTCCCAGAAGAACTTCGCGTCCGACAGGCGCGCCCGCACCACCCGCTCGTTGCCGGCGGTGATCGCCTGGCCGCCGTCAGACGCCACAAGATTCGAGACCAGGATGAAGGCGGGGGCCAGATCCTCCGAGCCGCCCGCCGCGTGCCCCTTGCGCAGGACGAAGCACTTCTGGTTCGCCCGGATGGTCGCCCGGATCGCCTCGGCCGGGATGTCGAGGAAGGCCGCGTCGAAGGAGCCCATGAGCACCACCGGCCATTCCACCAAGCCGGCCACCTCCTCCAGCAGGCCCTCGTCCTCCACGAGGTCGAGGCCGCGCGCGAAGGCGAGGTCGCGGGCGTCGTGCAGGATCACGTCCTTGCGCCGGTCGGCGTCGAGGATGACCTTCGCGCGCTCCAGGGCCTGGATGTAGTCGTCGAACCGGCGGACCTCGATCGGGCCCGGCGCCAGGAAGCGGTGGCCGTAGGTGACGGTCCCGGCCGCGATGCCGCCGACCGCGAATGGCACC
Organism: Methylobacterium sp. WL7; assembly: GCF_008040085.1. Classification (NCBI taxonomy): domain Bacteria; kingdom Pseudomonadati; phylum Pseudomonadota; class Alphaproteobacteria; order Hyphomicrobiales; family Methylobacteriaceae; genus Methylobacterium; species Methylobacterium sp. WL7. The sequence goes on from NZ_VRVG01000015.1 coordinate 63,396, forward strand.
ACCTCGGGGGTCTCGGTCTCCGGCCCGAAGGTCGCGACGATCGTTTGCAGCGGCCGCACCCAGCGCAGGGCGCCGGGCTGGGCCGAGGCCGCGCCCCAGCGCATCGCCTTCGGCCAGGGAAAACCTTTGATGATTTCGGGCAGGAGTTCGGCCAGCACATCCAGGGTTTCGCGGCCGGGCCGCTCGATCACCGCAAGATAGAACTCGCCCTTCTTCGGATCAGTGATTCTTTGGGCCTCATCCAGGCTCGCCAAGCCGGCGCCCTTCAAGAACCCCTGGATGGCGGCCTCGGGGGCACCGACCCGCGGGCCGCGGCGCTCCTCGCGCACGGCCTCGCCGCGAGCCGGCAGGCCGGCGATGTGCAGGGCGAGGCGGCGCGGCGTCGAGAAGGCCTTAGCGCCCTCGTACAGGAAGCCGCGCTCGACCAGCGCGTCGGTGACGAGTTTCTTCAGATCCTCCGCCGCGCGCCGCTGCATGCGGGCGGGGATCTCTTCCGAGCGGAGTTCGAGCAGGAGGTCGGGCATGGCGCGGCCATATCGCCGCGCCGCTGGCCTGTCGAGGGTCGAACGCCCGGGGCCGGCCTTATTGCGCCTCGCCCTTCAGGATGGTGGTGAGCTGCCATTTGCGATCGCCGATCGCGTGGGCGTCCGACACCCGCCAGGCTCCGTCCTCGCGCACGAGGTCGAAGACGATGGATTTCGAGCCGTCCCCGCCCTTGCGCTCCACCGTGACCTTCGCCTGGTCCTTACCCTCCGTGGCCTCCTTGAAGGTCAGGGCCTTCACGGTGTCGGGCTTCAGGGGCTCGCCGTTGAGGCGGTAATCGAAGTCGAGGCTGCCGGTGGCGCCGTTGGCCTGCTTGGCGTCGGCGTCGAACAGGCCCTGGAGGCGCTTGGTGTAGACGGCCGAGTGATTCGGGCGCGGTTCGGCATAAAGCTTCTTGACCACCGCCTCCGGGCCGGGGTCGGCCGCGTGCGCCGGGGCGAGACCGAACGCGAGGACGCCGAGGGCGAGGAGGGTCTTTTTCATCATGGGATTCCCGCGTCTGCGGACGCGCCGAAGCGCGCCGATTGGCGGGGGTTGCAACGCGCGAGGGCTCAAGGGGCTCCACCGGCCGCCGTCTTGAGCCACGCCGCGCCGCAGGCCTTGGCGAGTTCCCGCACCCGCAGGATGTAGCTCTGGCGCTCCGTGACCGAGATTACCCCGCGGGCGTCGAGCAGGTTGAAGACGTGGCTTGCCTTGATGCACTGGTCGTAGGCCGGCTGCGCCATGCGGTGGCGCTCGGTCTCGGCGGCGGGCGCGCCGGCGTCGAGATAGGACCGGCAGGCGGCCTCCGCGTCGGTGAACTGGCGGAACAGCATCGCCGTGTCGGCCGCCTCGAAGTTGTGCCGGGAATATTCCTGCTCGGCCTGCAGGAACACGTCGCCGTAGGTGATCCGGTCCGCGCCCTCGGCGCCGTTGAAGTCGAGGTCGTAGACGTTCTCGACACCCTGGACGTACATGGCGAGCCGCTCGAGCCCGTAGGTCAGCTCGCCGGCCACGGGGGCGCATTCGAAGCCGGCCACCTGTTGGAAGTAGGTGAACTGGCTGACCTCCATCCCGTCGCACCAGCATTCCCAGCCAAGGCCCCAGGCGCCGAGCGTCGGGCTCTCCCAGTCGTCCTCGACGAAGCGGATGTCGTGGAGCTTCAGGTCGACCCCGATCGCGTCCAGGGAGGCGAGGTAGAGTTCCTGCAGGTTCGGCGGGTTCGGCTTCAGGATCACCTGGAACTGGTAATAGTGCTGGAGCCGGTTGGGGTTCTCGCCGTAGCGGCCGTCCTTGGGCCGGCGCGACGGCTGGACATAGGCCGCCTTCCAGGGCTTCGGCCCGAGGGCGCGCAGCGTGGTCGCCGGATGGAACGTGCCGGCGCCGACCTCCATGTCGTAGGGCTGGAGGATCACGCAGCCCTGCGCCGCCCAGAACTCCTGCAGCGTCAGGATCAGCCCCTGGAACGATTTCTTGTGGGACATGGGCAGGGACGGCTCGGCGATGCGGGTCTGGGGGTCGGTTTAGGTG